>JAXHSZ010000585.1:0-23872 GCA_034190725.1 Thermodesulfobacteriota bacterium | reverse complement strand
CAATGTGCCCCTACATACCCAATGTATTCCTGCGGTTAAAATCTTCGTCTTCCTTGACCTTGCAGAAAATATCTCATTTTTGAATGGAGACTTTGGAGAAAATGGATCTGCCATGAGGGTGACAAACAATTCCGCACTTTATTATTGACTTTTCGTATGCTTCAATTATTGTATTATCTGTTTGATTGGAGATCCACTGTTCAGCTCATCAGGTATCAGTGTTTATCCCGGTTCATATTGTTAGAGTTTCTCGTTTGATTTTTATCTTATGGCCTTGAACAGTCATGGGTTGTGAGTTAATCCATTTGGGAAACAAAGCGCATAAGCTGTCTGCTCGATAGAGACTAAAATTCTCAAGAATACAGGAGGCAATGTAATGGATCGCCCTTTAAGTCAGTTGGATTATATTATTAACCCGAAATCAGTTGCAGTGATCGGAGCATCCAATTCCTTTGGAAGCTGGGGATATGGTGTTATGTGCCGTCTTATGGGAAATTCTCATCGGAAAGTTTATCCCATTAACAGGCATGAATCAGAGATTATGGGGATAAAGGCGTATTCGAGTATCCTTGATGTCCCCGGGTCTGTTGATTTTGCCGTGATTTCCATCCCTCACGTGCATATCCCCAATGCCATGGAAGATTGTGTTCAAAAAAGAGTGAAAGGGGCATTGATTATATCCGGTGGTCTTGCTGAGGTAGGTGAGGATGGGGTCAAGCTGGAACAACAGGTAAGGAGTATAGCGAGAAAAGGGGGAATACGTTTCATCGGACCGAACAGTATGGGACATATAGATACATCGTCGGGTTTTTCAACTCTGGCATGGGTACGTAATGTAACCAAGGGACCTATAGGATTTGTTTCCCAAAGCGGCACCTATGGACAGCGTCTCGTCCGATACGGATTGGACGTGGGTTTGGGTTTCAGCAAGTTCATCAGTTCCGGGAATGAAGCGGATGTCTATCTGGAGGATTATCTGGAATATCTGGGTGGAGATGCAGAGACTCAGCTTATCATTGCTTATATTGAAGGTCTTCGGGAGGGGAAGCGATTTTTCAACCTTGCCAAAAAGATCACCAGAAATAAACCGATTGTTGTACTGAAAACAGGGCGAACGGCAGGGGCT
This sequence comes from Thermodesulfobacteriota bacterium, assembly GCA_034190725.1. GTDB lineage: Bacteria > Desulfobacterota > UBA8473 > UBA8473 > UBA8473 > JAXHSZ01. Next base: position 22,746 of record JAXHSZ010000585.1, on the reverse strand, counting down.
GCAAAGGCGGCACGGTCTCATGTTGCCGCCATGAGTGGGGATGATGCACTCTATGAGACCATGTTTAAGCAGTGTGGAGTTATCCGGGTTGACTATGATCATGAAGTTGCAGATGTGGTGAGTGCTTTGTTTGGTCTTCCCTTGCCCCGGGGAAGAAGGGTGGGGATATTAACTGATGGAGGGGGTATCGGTGTGGTAGCTGCTGATGCCTGTGAGGGTTCAGGACTGGAGTTGGCGCCCTTTTCATCCAGAACTATTGATACTTTAAATGGTCTTTTACCGTCCCGCTGGCCCAGAGGAAATCCAGTGGACATGGCTGCACCGGACAAGTTAGTGACTTTTGAATGCTTATGGGCGATAATGGAGGATGAAAACGTGGATTCCGTTATGCTGATCGGGGGTCTGGGTGCAGGAACGTTTCTGCGGGAATCCATGCTCAATCCTGGATCAGAAGAAGGCCTTGTGGACGATATTCTGGAATCTATGAATGAACAAGAGGCAAAAAACATACAGATAACCGCTGAATATGTAAAGAAATTAGGAAAGCCGGTAGTTGTGTCCCGCCTTATCCCAAAAATTGGTATGAATCCACCTGTTTACAACAAACTTTCTCAGCTGGGAATCCCAGTCTACCCCTCTCCTGAAAAGGCAGCGAAGGTTTTGCAGCATTTGGCATGGTATGGTGCATACCTGAACAATCATACAGATGAGGTTTGTTTTTAAGGTTATCTCGATCCCGTTCCTCAGGTTCCTGGTACACGAGGGGTGAAAGCTCTTGAATAGAATTCACAGTCAGAGAAATCATCAGTCAGTTACCATTCTTCATACTGCGGATCTTCATTTGACGGAATACAGAGAGGGCATCCTCAGTAAGAACCATTCGGAGGTTGAAGAACCTTTTACAGCTTTGAAAGTTTGTATTGACACTGCGAATACACTCAGTGTGGATCTCGTCCTCATCGCAGGAGATCTCTTTGATGATTACCATCCTTCCAAACAGTTTGTTTTAAGAGTGTTGAATGAATTCTCTCGTCTGCGACCTCCTGCTATTATTATTCCCGGAAATCACGATTGTCTTGGTGATGCAGAGATCTTTGCGTCGTCCGATTGGACAGGGAAGGGCATGCATCCTTATGTGATTACCCACCCTTTGGGAGAAGTCCTGGAAGCACCGGGTCTTCCCGTGATGGTCTGGGGGCGCGCCATGGAGCAACATACTCCCTATTTTGAGCCTTTGGCTGGTCTACCTTCCAGAAATGGAAGCGCATGGCACATTGCCATGGGGCACGGATTTTATTACGGTGAAGGTGAGTCAGGACTTCGAGCCTCTCCAATTTATGCGCATCAGATTCGTCATTCCAACTGGGACTACTTCGCACTCGGTCACACGCACTTTCACACGGATGTATCCCAGGGTGCTATAAGGGCTGCATATTCCGGTTCCCCAGTGCCCGTATGGAATCCAAATGCTGAGGTACTCCTCATTGATTTTGATGGCCGGCGAAATGAACCGATTTCTGTGAAAAAGCACTCACTCGTCAAATCTGGACATTAGATGACAGGGAATGAAAATTTGTAGCCATTCATGGGTTCGAGGTTCACAGGTTTCAGGTGTCTGGTTTCGGGTTTCAGGTTCATGAAAGAACGCAGTGACAACTCAGAGCCATGTATATGGAAAGTACCTTAAGGTCGAAAAAAAGCTATTATTCTTGAGCGAAGAGTGTATTTCTCGTTCCCCTCTTCTGACACCTGAAACCTGACACCCGAAACCAAGATTTGAGTGTTCATGATGGTACATCCTTACTGCACAAAAACATCAATGATAAGACCTCTGAACGGTTACGAAATTTGTAACTATTCAGCTTTTAAAAAAAGAGTCACTTCAATGGCAATCAAATTTTAATCCGTTCTAAACTCGCATTTTTCTCCCTGTTCTTTCTTAATACTCACTCAGAGGCTCAGATAACATATGCATTAAGATGTGATTGCCGTTGAAGCACGCTGATAACTTTCTATTTCATTCAGTAGAATTAATACGATAATATGAGTGCATAAAATGGATAAATCCCCAGGGCTGTGGAAGATTATGCTTTCGATGAGATGCTCACAGGCAGGTTTATAGTCTTTTGGGCAGGCCCCAGACAGATTGGAAAGACGATGTGAGCCTAAAGAAAAAGGGGAGGAGAGAAGACTATGGAAAAGACTGGAGGATTATCAGATCTCAAATCAGGTTTCAAGACAAAGGAATGTTATACACCGGAAGACATAGAGGGATTGGATTATGTGCGTGAGCTTGGATCTCCAGGAGATTATCCTTTTACCCGCGGTATATACCCCAAGATGTACAGGGAGAGGTTGTGGTCTATGCGGCAGTATTCGGGATTCGGCACTGCAGAAGAAACCAATGCTAGGTGGAAAGCACTCCTTGCAAGCGGTCAACATGGGGTGAGCACAGCCACGGACTTGGTAACCCAATTGGGATATGATTCGGACGATCCTTTGGTGGCAGATGAAGTGGGCAGGGTGGGCCTTGCAATTGATACTTTACAGGACATGGAGATACTCTTCCGTGATATCCCCTTAGACCGGACGCCTGTATCAATAAATAATGCTGTCTCATCCACCATCGTCTTAATGGCCATGTATATTGCCACTGCGGAAAAACAGGGTATTCCATTAGCCAAACTCAGCGGCACCACAAATAATGACATCTTATCCGAGTATGTGGGCAGGGGGCTATGGGTCTTCCCCATCAAACCTTCCCTTCGATTGATGGGTGATATTATGACTTTTTCCATAAAGAATATGCCTCGCTTCTATCCCTTGCATATCAGAGGTGTGCTGTACAATGAAGCAGGAGCTTCAGGTGCACAGGAAATTAGCTTCGCTTTCGCTGACACCATGAGCTATTTCGAAGAATTACTTGGTCGAGGACTACACATTGATCAGATTGCTTCACGGGTGACATTCTTCTTCAAGTCAACTCATCGTATCTTCCATGAAGCAGCCAAATTCCGTGCAGCCAGGCGTGTTTGGGCCAGGATACTGCAGGAAAGGTTCGAGGCTCAGGACAAGAACGCACTGCGCCTCAGAATGAATTCCACAGTGGGCGGCAGGCAGTTTGCCTCACGCGAGATCGAGTTGAACTTGGTGCGTGGGGCGTACGGCGCTCTGGGAGCAGTCCTTGGGGGTGTGCAGGGAATGATGGTGACAGGCATCGATGAGGCCTTTGCCATTCCTACGGAAAAGACTGCATGTCAGGGATTAAGAGTTCAACAAATACTCGCCCATGAAACGGATGTAATAGAAACAGCCGACCCGTTGGGAGGATCATATTATGTAGAGGCGCTAACAAACCGGATGGAAGAAGAGATATGTGAGACCATGAACGAAATCGAAAAACAGGGAGGCGCAGCACGAGCAATTGAAAAAGGATTCACCCAGAAGGTGGTTGCTGAAAGAGGATACCGGTTGTACAGAGAAATTGAAGCCGGGAAGAGAACCGTTGTCGGGGAAAATGAATATTACAGCGGCACGGATGATACAGGGAGTAACGAAGCGGCCTTGAGTTTACATAAATCCGATCCTGAATCCGTGCGTCATCAGATTGAGCGTCTCCAACAGATCAAGGCCCAAAGAGACGGTCAGAAAGTGCAAAGACAACTGGAAACACTTCGTCAGGCAGCCTCCAGCGAAGAAAATCTCATGCCTTATGTCATCAACGCTGTAAAGGTGTATGCTTCCATAGGTGAGATTATGGGTGTTTTCAAGGAAGTCTTCGGTATATTTCAGGAACCAGTATTTATTTAATGTCCGTCTGGAAATGAGATATTTTTCATAAGATCAAGAAAGACGAAGATTTTAACCGCAGGAATACATGAGGTATGTAGGGGCACATTGCAATGTGCCCTTACATCTGAGCCTGACACAGAGATTGCGAAAAAGAGCTATTTCTGGATAGACACTCTTCAGAAACTGAGGCAAAGGAGACGGTAGAATGAAGAAACTCCGGGTATTATTGGCAAAAGTCGGATTGGACAGCCACGACCGTGGTGTATTATATATTGCCAAGGCACTACGGGACAAAGGGATCGAGGTGATTTATACCGGTTTACACAGGGCGCCGTCCCAGGTGGTCTCGGCTGCTATCCAGGAAGACGTGGATGTCATTGGTCTCAGTTTTTTATCTGCATCCCACTTGGGCCTGACGGAAAAAGTCATGGCCGAACTCAAAGCCCGGGAGGCGGGAGACAAAAAAGTTCTGGTCGGAGGCGTTATTCCTCAGGAAGATATATCACGCTTGCGCACTCTGGGCGTTACGGAAGTCTTTCCTTCAGGCACGCCAATAGACACGATTGAAAATTATTTTCTATCACTATCACTGCCTATCAAGTGATCAACTCAAACAAATCTCTTCAGGCCCCTTTAATTTTGGCTCATTTTTTTCACATCAATCATTGTACATTATGAAAGCATAACAGTTCAGCCTTGGAAGAATAGTCCCTTCAACAGGAGTTAAACCACCACTCAGTAGAGGCCAATGATTACGTAAACCTCTGTTCAGTCCTATTTATGATTTCATCCTGCATCATCTTGGGAAGATCAACAAAGTAAACACTATAGCCTGCCAGCCGCACAACAAGATCAGCATACTCCCCAGGATTTTTCTGCGCATCAAGGAGAGTCTCCCTGTCCATCACATTGAATTGGATATGAAAATGCCCCAGATCCGCCCATGTTTTCAGATACGCAGCGAACAACTCCTTATTCTCCCCTTCCAGATACTGGGGCGGAAATTTTTGATTGAAAAGAAGCGTGTACGTGGTGAGCGGATCAATCTTTGATGTGGATTTGAGAACGGCCGTAGGACCTTTTTTGTCAAAGGAACGTTCTGGAGACAGGGTGCCGTCGGCAAAGAGGTCTTTGTCTTTTCTGCCGTCCGGGGTCGCTCCTGTGAGCGTACTGTAGCCAAAATAATTTGCCCCTGCACTCCCGTCCACCTGATAAAAGTTGCCCTTGGAGTTTTTCACATTCTTCATCTCTGCTGCGGTCTTGGACTGGACTTCCTTTACAATTTCGTCCACATAATCATCATCATTGCCGAACTTGGGTGCATTCAAAAATATTTGCCTCAAGTCCTCTTTCCCCTCCCAATTGTTTTTCAACGCGCTGACAAGCTCTGACATGCGGACCCTCTTCTCATCGAAGACCAGCTTCTTTATGGCCGCCAGCCCGTCAGCCACATTGATCAAACCTATGGGTGCCATGATCTTCTTATCAAAGTAAGACCATTTTCTGCAATCTTCTCCTCGTTCAATACAACCGTCAAGCAAAGCAGACAGAAAAGGCCGGGGCAGGTACTTCTCATATAAGAGATCTGCCATATTGGCTATTCTTGCCAATTTGTCCATGAAGAACCTTACCTGCTGCAGATAGGCATCCATTATATCCTCGACCGATGTAAATGTTTCCGGATCTGCAGTGTCAACTCCTGTCTGCTTGCCGCTGAATTTATCAATTCCTTGATTCAGGGCAAGTTCCAGGCATTTGGGCCCTACCAGGACTCCGGATATGGCCCTGTATGTTATGTTCTTGCCCGGTATTGTCCACCTCATACAGGACTCTATACCATAATTCCTTGCATCTTCTATGGGTATCCCCTCATTCACTATCATTGGGATTGTCACTTTATCATTGAAGAAGGGGGGATAACCGACACCTGTCTTCGTAAGATCAATGGCGCTCATCAACAGGTTTTTGGGGATGTTGTCGTGATACCTGAAAGCGATCTGCGGTTGTGTCCCTTTGATTACCTTTGAAGCATCAAGAATGATATAGCTCATCTCATTTGTGGCGTCCCTTCCATCAGAAGTGACACCTCCTATCGTAAACGTGACATTGGGGTGAAAACCCACATTGCCGCTGCCCATGAGAGGCGCCACCAACTCTCCTCTGGCATTGAACTTCAACCACAGGTACTCCAACAATTCCTGGGCTTCTCCCCTTGTGATCAAGCCTCCCTCCTTATCCTTTCTGTATATGGGATAGAGGAGCTGATCAAGCCTTACTGCATAGCCGTTCATATTGAGTTCATAGACTCGGGAGATCAAGGTGATGAACCATAAGAACTGTAGGGCTTCATGAAAGTTTCTTGGTGGATTCTCAGGCACCCGGTCACATATTTCTGAAATATCCTCTAATTCAATTTTTTTAAGGGAATTTGTCTCTCTCTCTGCCATTTCATTGGCCAATACGGAGAATCTCTTTGCAAAGTGGATTCCAGCCTTTAATGAAATGATAACGGCCCTGAGAAAATTCGTCTTCTCAAAGTACGCCCTGTCCACCTGGGAACCCAGACTGGTGAGTTTGTCTTCCGCCTCTTCTATGAGTCCCTTCAGACCGAGTTGAAAGAGTTTCTCAAAGTTCGGCACTCCTGATTCATAGTAATAGCCCCAGAATATGGGACCGCTGAACTTCCAATACGGTTTCACATCGTCAGGGACCAGATCACGTTCCTTGCCCTGTACTGATATATTTTGCCAATATTCGTATATCTGGTGGAGTTCTTCCCTGTCAGCATCGTCCAGCATGTCTTTGTATCGTTTTTCAATCTGTTTATCCAGCCACCTCCAGTAATATTCCGGGTAGGGGATCAATGAGTCAGGAGTAGAAGCGGTATTGCCCACAATCTGTTCCTTATCACCGATATATATCTTCACGTATTCCAGTATGTTGGCAAGGGCCATTGCTCTTCGCAAGACTATGGGGAGTCCTTCCGTGTCTTTGTATGATTGTGTCAAGAGGCGGGCCCTGTCGATACAAATCTTCACCCCGGGGGCATATGGACTCTCGATCTCCGTCGGATCATACCCCCTTTGAATGGATCTGAATCCCTTGACAGCCACTTCCTTTTTCAGCTCCAGTGTTGCCGTACTCATGATATCCCCCTTTCTCTCTCATTTCAGTAACTTCTCAAAAAGTCCCGAAACATGCCGCAACTCACAGGAAAGCTTTCATTCACACCTATATGAATTTTGGGCGCATTCAGGGTACTCGACTAAAATTCATAAAAACTCGGGCTTATGCCCTCAAACATTTTGAATTTTTTAATGCCGAGTACCCTGAATACGTGCTTCCCAAAATCCACAATGTTGTTCATAAAAGCTTTCCTGTGAGCTGCGGCATAATTCTGTTTTCCAAAGTCATTGAGAAGTTACTCATTTCACTGCTCCAGAAGAATTCCGGAAATTGCGTTTTGTTGAATTTGAGTGGTTCCCTCAAGGATTTGAAGACACTTGGCGTCCCTCATTATCCTCTCCAAAGGGTAATCCCTCATGTACTCATATGCCCCCAATATCTGCAAAGCGTCGGTAGTAACCCTCATACATATTCCGGACGCCAAATACTTCGCCATACAGGCCAGTTTCATCCCTTGTCTGCCTCCCTCTTCTCCGATGGACGCAGCCCTGTAAGTCAACTGTCGTGCAGCTTACAATTGTGATGCCAGATCAGCCAGCAGGAATTGGATCCCTTGAAATTGCACAATCGGGTTGCCGAATTGAATTCGTGATTTTGCATACTCTATGGCATAGTCAAGGGCTCCCTGGGCCAATCCCAAAGCACTTGCAGCTCCTATTATCCTCCCTTTGTGTAAAAATTTCAAGATAATGGTGAGTCCTTTGCCCTCTTCTTCGCCAAAAGGTTTTCTTTCGGGATTGCGCAGTCTTCGAAAACAACTTCACAGCTCTGAAATGCCCTGGCTCACATCATCTTCTCTTTTCTGCTTACGTAAAAGCCGGGTGTCCCCCTTTTCATGACAAAGGCGCTTATTCCTCTTATGCCTGCATCTGGGTCGGTCTTTGCATATACCATGAGTATGTTTAAATAGTGTTCACCCAGAAATGAGATATTTTTTACAAAGTCAAAGAAGGCAAAGATTTGAACCGCAGGAATACATGAGGAATGGAGGGGCACATTGCAATGTGCCCCTCCATCTGAGCTTGACGCAGAGATTGCAGAAAATAGCTATTTATGGATAAACAGGAGTGAGAAATGCGATCCAAAGGTTATCCAATGGAATCAGCATTTCAATTGTGTTGATTAAAATCATAGTACTATGGTTTGATCCACCCTGTTAAGGGTTTAAACTGTACATTCTTTACGTCCGCCACATAGAGCCTGCAGTATTCACTGGCTTTGTGACTTGTTGTGCTGTATGTAATGGGAGCACAAATATCGCCCGTACTGTAGTCTCTGAGACTCTCCACTGCATCAATCAGACTCTCATTTGTCAAAGCTTTCCCAGCCTTTTTCATGGCTTCAGCCAGAATCATACTGGTTACCCAGCCCTGGAGATAACACCGGTTGCGTGACTTTCCAGGCTGATACTTCAGTGTAATATTTCGTAATTGATCCATACCCGAACTCCTGTAATACCAGGGATTGAAAGAATGGATCCCAATATATCCTTCAGCTGCTTTACCGCCTAACCGTATTATCTCTTCATCGCATGAGTAGAATGTCCCAAAGAATGTTGGAGAGAATTTGAATTTCATGGCACTTCTCACCACTGCAGCAGTAGGCGCTATACCCAGGTGCAGGATGACATAGTCTGTTTTAGCTTTTTTCAAGGTGAGTACCTGTGAGGTTGCATCTATTGCTCCGGGTTCAATGAACTCTACGGCCGGCGGTTGTATATTGTAATTTTTTGCCCTCTCATTCAGTGCAGCTATGGCCACCTTTCCATATTCCAGTTGCATTGTTACGATTCCTATCCTTGCATTTTTCGCTTTCAAGTCTTCAATAATATACTTGGCCAATATCCTGATCTCGTCTTCATACGTTGCAGCAGGAATGAAGAGATAGCGCTGCAAAGGCTTCACATTGGCTTCAGCTAAACTGACGGTGAAGCTTGGAATCTTCTCTTTTTCGATCTGCGACCACAGGGCTTTTGTCTGACCGGTCCCTGTATATCCAAGGATGGCAAGGACTTTATCTCTGAATACAAGTTTCTTAAAGGCTGCTACTGACAAAGGTATTGTATAGCGGCTGTCTTCTGCTATTATCTTCACCTTTCTCCCATGAATTCCTCCCTTTTCATTGACATGTTTAAAGTATAATCTGATCCCACCGACGTATCCCTCCGGCCCAGTATCTGCGGCAAACGGTCCGGTCATATCATTTATTGCGCCGATCTTGATAGTATCGTCTGATACTCCTCTTGTCTCCTCACCATAAACAGGTGTATTCCATAAAATCAGCAGAGCCGATATCATAAGAAATCGTACACCAAACAAACAAAACTCCCTATACGACATATCTCTTTTCATGACAACAGACCTCCTTTCATATTGCAATGAGTTGTAGTATAATCGTTCATAGGTCGTATCATTGGTGTCCCCGTGTGGTGAACATTTGTCGTCGAAAAGACTTCGATCTTGGTTTCAGGTTTCAGTTGGCAGGGGAGAGAAACATAAGAAATGCACTTTTTACTTAGACATCTTAGCTTTTTTATATCTCAAGATCCTCTCCATGAACACAGCTTGTATTTGCCATTGAAGCGACTTTTTCAAAAAGCTAAAATATTACGGTTCCATAAAAGTTCACATGCGGCCTTATGTAAGCCCTAATACATTTGCAGCATTCTTATACAATACCTTTTCCAGCACTTGGGGTTTGAATCCTTCTGCCTCCCAATCAGGAAACAACCGCTGATACGAAAAATAAGGGTAGTCGGACCCGAACATAATCTTGTTCTGCAGGCGAGAATTGATATCTTTCTTGAATGTCTCTTGGAAATACTTGGGAGACCAGCCATGCTGTTCGTTGTAAACATTGGGATGATGGATCAAAACAGATGCCATTTCATTGATAAAAGGCCATGGATGGTGAGCACAGACGATCTTTAACTCAGGGAGGTCGGCAGCGACATCATCCACATGAGGTATGGGATTTTCAGTCCAGAGACGCAATCCACGACCTTGCACTGCGATATGCCCCACCCATATCTTAACGGGCACATTTGCCTCGATACACAACTCATAATAGGGATAGAAAAATTTGTCATTTGCAGGCACATTGCTCATGGAACCACAAACAGCAACTCCACAGGTGTGCAGGTCCTTTATTCACCTCTCCAATTCCCTGAATCCTTTCAATCCCCAATCGGGGTCCAGACTGATCCAGGCACCCAGAACCGCATCAGGATATGTCTTTATAAGATGCCCCATATAATTATTTCTCTCTTGAATCTGTTCAAAATCAGTCCATCCCATGAATTTCCATGTCCCGCCACATATAACCGCTTGCACATTGTTCTCTCTCAGCCCGGCAATGAGTTCTTCTTCTGTTTTAAAGTAGTCGTCCGGTGACCTGAAATACTGCGTCAATTCTGCAAGGATTCCGTCATCCGTTATCATTCGTCCAATTCCCTCTCTGGTGCTTGTACAAACCTGCATATCGATTGCCTTCATAGAATACCTCCCTATTGTGATGTGTTAAAAGTTCTATGCACGATTTTGGCAATTTGACATGTTGACGAAACACATCAACCGTAGTGAAAATTTGAATATTGAAATCCAGAATCCGAAACAATATCAAAAATCAAATGTCAAAAATTCAAAACAGATGAAATACAGTACTCTTTCAAATTGCCATTTATCAACACACAATTGTAATTATTCACGGTTCTCAGTTCACGGTTTTAATCATTGAGTTAAATATGAAGCAGTCCCCTGATCCCTGAAACCCGAACCCCGTGGACTGATCGCACTATGTATATTTCATATCCTGTATCTGTATGTTTGTGGATGGATACAGCGTTGAAATGTTACATCATTGTATATCCACCGCTCACACTCAATGTCTGACCGGTTATGTGTCCTGCACGGCTGGAAGCAATAAAAACAACGGCATTTGCAATGTCTTCAGGAGTGCCGAGTTTCCTCAAAGGGTACATCTTTTTGGCTCTCTCCTGTGCCTCGGGTGTAAATACCTCCGCCTCTTCACCTCTCCATAAGCTCTTCACACCGCTATCTTCAAGCCTTCCAGGGGTAAGCCCCGGACATACTACATTGAGCCTTATCCCAAAACGACCATTTTCCCTTGCTATGGCTTTTGTAAGGGCTATGATTCCACCCTTGCAACCCGCATATACAGCCTCTCTGTACTCTCCCATTCTGCCCGCATCAGATCCAATACTCACAATACTTCCTTGTTTCCTCTCGATCATGTGATCAAGGACTGCTCTGATACCGTTTATCACACCCCAATAGTTTATTGCTATCTCTTGTTCCCACTCATTCCTGGGCTTCTCCACAAAGAGCCGATCCATGGCCCAACCTGCATTGTTTACCAGAATATCTATTGAACCAAACTCTTCAAGGCCCTTCTTCACTGTATTTTGTACACTGTCCCAATCGGTGACATCAGTCTTTACTGCTCTCCCCTTTACTCCAAGATTCTTTATATCGGCCCCTGTCTTCTCCGCCTGTTTCTCATCCCAGTCACCCACAAGGACATTTGCTTTCTCTTCAGCGAATAGCATGGATATCGCTCTCCTGATATTCGAAGCACCTCCCAGAACTATTACGTTCTTTCCTGCCAAATGCAAATCCATTTGAAGTCCTCCTCTCTTTTTTTGGTAACAGTTGAGTTTTTTCCTTAGGAATCGGAAATAAATAAGTCATCGGAATTCGTGCCCAGATTGAGGTCGACTTTAGACGATCTGATTGAGCAAAGCCGCAGACGTAATAGTGTTACGTCGAGGACTTTACGATTGAAAATCGTCAAAAGGTGGCCTGAAGGTGGGATGCGAAAACGATGAGTTATTTATTTCCGATTCCTAAGTGTGCCCTTGGTTTTCGCCATTCACTCATAGGAGAAAAATTTTTTTCTCAACATCGGCCTTGAATAACCTGAACAACTCACCTCCTTTATGGCTATCTGCAAGAAACATTCAACCGGAAAAGGGTCCAAGATGGAGGGCCTATCCCAACAGAGACCTCGCTACCACTACCCTCTGGATTTGGTTGGTTCCTTCAAATATCTGAAAGCACTTTGCATCTCTCATCATCCTTTCCACCGGATATTCAGAGGTGTATCCGTACCCTCCAAGAATCTGGACCGCATCGGTGGTAACCTTCATGGCCATATCACTGCTGAAGTATTTGGCCATGGAGGCAAGCATGATACTCTCCTTATTGCGGTTCAGCGCAATTGAAGCCGCCCTGTAAACCAGATACCTGGACGCCTCAATTTGGGTTGCCATATCAGCTAACATAAACTGAATCCCCTGAAATTCTGAGATGGGCTTCCCAAATTGAATCCTTTGCTTTGCATAATTTACAGCAAAATCGAGGGCTCCCTGAGCCAATCCCACCCCCATGGCCGCCACTATCGGACGACTCTCATCCAGGGTATACATAACATCCTTAAAACCATCACCCTCTTTGCCCAGGAGATTTTCTTCAGGAATTCGGCAGTCCTCAAAGATCACCTCACATGAGGCAATCCCTTTTATCCCCATCATCTTCTCTTTCTTGGAGATAATCCTGCCCGGTGCTCCCTTTTCAATCACAAAGGTACTGATCCCTTTTGCCCCTTTGCTCATATCTGTCTTGGCATATACCGTAGTCACATCTGCCTGATCACCAATGGAATGGAACCGTTTTGTGCCATTCAAAATGTAATGACCATTTTTCAGTACCGCTGTTGTCCTGATGGCGGAGACATCGGACCCTGCGTCCGGTTCTGTGATGGCTATTGCATAGATCCACTCACCACTTGCCAGCTTGGGCAGATACTTGACCTTCTGTTCATGAGAACCAGCCAATCTAAAGGCCGCCGAGGCCAGCGATAATGGTGGTCCTGTGAGAACGGCCATGCTTCCACTCACCCTGCTGATCTCCTCCGTGGCCAGGCAACAGGTCACCAGATCCCCTCCTGATCCGCCATACTCTTCTGGGAAGTATACTGCCTGGGCTCCAATCTCGCTGAGGGCCTTGTATACGTCACCTGGAAATTCATCTTTCTCGTCTATTTCTGCTGCCCTGGGTGCTAATTTCTCTTCCAAAAAGCTTCTCAGGGACTTTCGGAATATTTCCTGCTCTTCTGTGAGTTGAAAAGGCATGTGTTTTGACCTCCTCTATGTGTGTCATTTGTTGATTTTCTGATCCAATCAGGTTACATCCATCTCTTCTTCTCTTTCCTAGCTTCTAAGACCTCGAAAAAAGCATTCAGCCTGGTGTCGATTTGGGCTTCTGAGAACATCTTTTGATCAGCCATATCCGCTTCGAGGGTTACCCCGGGTATGCCGTACTTTCTTTCCATCTTTTCAAGAACGGTGAGCTGGCTCTTCCATATCCTACAGCTCTTGGCTGTAAAGAAGATGATCCCGTCGATATGGTATTCCGGTACGATTTCGCTCACGAGTGACAGCCCGGGCTTTGCCATATTATTTCCGAGCATGCTTCCGGTGTACAGAGCCTTCACATACGTGCGAACCGGGTCCAGTTCAGGTTCGATAAGATCTGGTCTGGGGAACATCTCCCACGGGTATCTTCCTGATATGGGATTGGCGCCGTAACTCGTAATCTTGCGGGCAAAGTGCCCCAGAAAACCCCAGGGAAGCCACCCATCCCAGAAAACCCGGTGCTTCTCTTCGGGCAGGATGGCGGATTCGTTGTTCTTTGAGCGCTCTTCCAACTCCGCCTTGAGTTTTTCATAGTACGGTACGGTCTCAGGTTTTCCCATCAAGTAGATCACAGGAGCAAGACTGACCCCATAATCCCAGAGCGTCCAGGGTGATGGGACCTTCTTGAAATACTCAAGACATTCGTTACGTAGTGTAGCCGTCTTCTTGAGTACTGTAAGGATTTGACTCATTCGCTCATAATTAAAGGGCTTGCCGCATACCTCTTCCATCTTGGGGATCAGGATCTCTTTGAACTGTTGTTCCAGGTATTTTTCTAAAAACGGATAGTCGGACTCCTGGTAAGGTGTGATAAGGTCTATGCCCACGACATCGATACCGAATTTGCGATACAGAGCCTCAGCATAGTGAGACATCTCCGGGCAGACACGGCCGGCGATCATGAGATCGGGTATGGGAAGGATAACGTCCTCCCTTACGGGTATCCCGTTCTTGACTGCTTCCGCCATGCCCATATGGAGTCTATGATAGGAACATGTGTCAGGAAGCTCACCTGTATTTTCGGCGATTTCAAGGACGCGCTCACCGGCCTTTCTCCCTGCACAATACGCTGAATATCCCGCCATGAAGTGACATTTCATATCCATGGCATATGCAAATATGAACGGGACCCCTGAACACCATGCAACCTTCTCACCCTTCTGTTTTGCCTCTCTCAATTCCTTCCAGTGTTCATCAACCATGGGGCCTATCAATCTTGTGGTCTCTAATCTGTTTATTGTAAACTCCTGTGCCATTTTAAGCACCTCCTTTGATCACTTCCATAAAGGCCTGCAGTCTGGTTCTTGTCTGTTCGATGCTTACAACCTCATGCTCCACTTCGATCATGATCTCAGGGATATCCTCTTTGTCAAACCTTCGTCGTATGTCAGGATAATAGCATAAGTGAGGAGGGCAGTATTTGATGAGCAAGCTGATTATCCCTTGAGCGTTATTCTCCTTTACCTTGTCCACCATGTAATCCGTCCAGAGGGTCTTCCAATCCCCCATGGTGGGATCGGGCGGTAACCTCTTCATGTAACGATCCGCAAGCGCTTCCATGGGATCTCCTCCTGGAATGACTTCATTGGCAAAGTACCTGGAACCGACGTAAATATCATCATCCACCACGACCATCCCTGCCTCTTCGATCAAATCAAGGATCACCGTATGGGGCGTTTGACAAAGAGAGCCGGCCAAAACGACCCTGATCTTTCCATTTGGAGTCTCCTTCTTCCCCTCAAGCTCAGGCAGAAGACGCTCCAGGAGTCTGTTGTGCTCTTCCTTGTCCATTAACATGCCGGAATGAACGATAGTAAGCATTTCTCTTGCCTTAATGGTCCCTGGTTTCTTTTTTCTCAATTCGTATATTTTCTTGAGAAGAGAACGATTCTTGTTGTAGATTTCAATGCTGTTATTCAGGGAATCCGTGGTTATCTCCTGTCCACTCCATTGCTCCACGTTCTCCTTCAACCTCTTTAACTCATGGATCACGAAATCCCCAAATGCTTTACCAGGATATAAAGGAGGGAGATACAGATAGAGAAAATGATGAGGTGGAGCGTTCAATTCTATTGTGGAGGGAACCTCTTCAGCCTGAAGACAGGATCTGTAGAATATCATCCCGTCCATGAAGTCCATTTTCCCTCTCATCACATCATCGATGAAGCTCCTGGTCAAACCGCAATTGAAGTTGTGCACATATGAATGCCCAAGGGTGACAGCCTCATTCCCCCTCCACATCACCACCGGCAGCATGCCGGCAGCATGGATGATCTCTTCCGGGATGCGCATGGGAAAACAGCCGACGATCTTCTTGCCCGTCTTTTCCTTCCATTCAATTAAACTCGTATACGGATCAGTCGATATTTCCGCAAATCTCTTTAAGACCTCTTCCATAATGAGATTCCTCCTTACCACTTCTTGATTGGTAATATTTTAGCTTTTTTAAATGAGTCGGCAATCAAATTTTACATTCTTCTTCTTTTTCAAAATGGGTTGAAAATAGAGAAAGTTACCAGTACTGGAAG
The DNA here is from genome assembly GCA_034190725.1 of Thermodesulfobacteriota bacterium. GTDB lineage: Bacteria > Desulfobacterota > UBA8473 > UBA8473 > UBA8473 > JAXHSZ01. Next base: position 7,026 of record JAXHSZ010000585.1, on the reverse strand, counting down.
GATATTTTCCCATTGATAAATAGCCAATATTTTCAACCTATGCTGTAACGGAGAATTGTTGCAAGAAACCGGAATGTGTCGAACTTGGCTCATCTCACAGGCCGAATATTTTCATATTGAATCGCAAATAAAGCTCTCAGGTACTATTAGGAAATTGCTAAAAAACTCAAGAGGCTACAAGACATAAAAAAGTTGACATTAAATAATATATAATATATTTTATATCATATATGATGTTTCTAGCATGTCAAGTCTTTTATTAGATTTATGGAGCATTAAATGTTAACCATATGAATAGAAAAGGAGTACAAATTGTTTAAAACAATTCCCAAAAGGGATAATTCACTCAGTAACATTGTTTTTAATTCACTCAAGAAAGCGATTTTTTCAGGTCAGTTAAAGCCGGGGGAGAGGCTTGTGGAATCATCTCTGGCTTCTCAGTTTGGAGTGAGTTCCATTCCTTTGCGAGAGGCCCTAAAGAGATTGGAAGCGGAAAAACTTGTAGAGGTTATTCCTTATAAAGGTGCTCGTGTTGCAAAAGCCTCACCTCAAGACATAGAAGATATGTACACTATAGTAGGAGTTCTGGAGGGTTATGTCGCAAAATTAGTAACTCCCACGCTAGAAGTCTCACATATGGATAAATTGAAGAAGCTCCATGTGCAGATGCAGGACGAAGACTTAAAAAAAGATGGGAGAAACTGGCTCAAGGTGAATAATGAATTTCATCGAGTCTTTGTGGATCTTTGTCCGTTATCTAATTTGACGAATTTGATATACGAAAAGATAGGTCCTCTTGGCAGATATTGGTATATTGGGATTTCTATTCCCGGAGTAATGGAAGATGGGATCTATGGGCATGGCAGGATTATAGAAGCTTATGAAAGTAAGGATTCGGAACTGGCCAGACAGTTAGTGGAAAACCACCGTATAATAACGGGTCAAAAAATCAGAAAGCATATCGAGAATATGGAAGGCACATAGTGTGGGTATACTTTATGAGAAGTTGCCGGCAACCATCATTTCTCAGTTTACATTTTCAAGGATTCATACCACAAGAAACAATTTCTTGGGCGATGTGAATTGCCCCTCAATATGGAGTTACTTCTCTGTTTCAGTATTCAAGTTTCAAGTCTTTTTTTGCAATCCTGGCACCCGACACCTGAAACCTGGAGTAATGTAGAAAAAGTGCAAATTATTTTTTGTGTCAAGAGGAAAGATGCCAAGTTACCAACCAAAAACCGATGTAAAGGGAGTAACGTATGGATTTCAATTTTACTGATGAACAGGAGGCATTGAGGCGAAGTGTATATGACTTTGTTGAAAAGGAATGCCCGCGGGAATTTGTTCGGAAAATCGATGAGAATAAAGAGTATCCATACGAAGTCTACGACAAGATGGTCAAGCTCGGGTGGTTTGGGCTTCCCTACCCTGAAGAGTATGGGGGCAGCAATTGTGGTGCTGTGGAGTTTTTGATTGTCACAGAGGGGTTGGCCCGTTATGCGTATGATATGGCAGCAGTATGGGGAATTCCTGTACTTATAGGGTTGAATGTCCTCCGTCATGGGAGTGCGAAGCAAAAGGATTTGTATATCCCCCGTATTATAAATGGACAGGTGCGGTTTTCCATATCAATCACCGAACCCAATGCCGGCAGTGATGCTGCTGCGGTCTCGACAGAGGCAGTACAGGATGGGAATTATTATATCTTGAATGGACAAAAGGTCTTCTCCACAGGGGCTCAACTGAGAGATAATATAATTCATATAGTGGCGAGAACTGACAAAACCGTCAAGAAACATAAAGGGCTTACCATATTCATGATTGATCACCAAGCCAAAGGCCTGGAAATCCGAAGATTAAATACTCTGGGCAGGCATATACTTGGGACGAATGAAATCTTCCTAGAGGACGTGAGGGTTCCCCAAGACAGCATTTTAGGCGAGTTGAACAGAGGATGGGATGTCCTTTTGTCTCAGCTTGAACTGGAAAGGCTTTTTGCATGCGGCCTCTACATTGGGAACGGAACACAAGCAGTTGCCGACGCTGTTCAATACGCCAAAGAAAGGGAGCAGTTTGGGCAACCCATAGGGAACTTTCAGTCAATTGCTCATATGCTGGCAGACATGTCCACAGAGGTGGAGGCTGCACGACTTCTTACGTATCATGCAGCCACTATGATTGACGAGGGAACTCCTTGCATCAAAGAGGTGTCCATGGCAAAGCTCTTCGGCTCTGAGACTTTAGCCAGGGTGACGAATAAAGGTATGCAGATACTGGGTGGATACGGTTTTATGATGGAGTATGACATGCAGCGATACTTCCGTGATGCCAGGGTTGCAACTGTAACTGCCGGAACTTCTCAGATACAGAGGACTATTATTGCCAGACAGCTAGGATTGAATGTATAAAACAAAGGTAAAAGGTGTAAGGCGTAAAAGACTTTGAAATATTATATTTAAACAAATGGAGGAAGAAAAATGGCATGGACTGAGTGGGAAAAGACAGACAAATTCGGTTTTAAGGACATCATCTATGAAAGCAAGTACCACAGTGAAGGTGGTGGGGTAGAGAGGATCAGGCTCAATAGGCCCAAGGTCATGAATTATAGAAAAGCTACTGTATTCCTTTTACAGACCCTCATGGATATTGAGAAATAATCTCCTCCCTGCGGAAACAATCCACAGTGTGATCATTCACCATGCCTGTGGCTTGCATGTGGGCATAACAGATCTTTGAACCCACAAACTGAAAACCCCTCTGTTTCAGGTCTTTGCTTAATGTGTCCGATTCAGGACTAGTAGCATTGTAGTCCTCCAATGCTTTGATTGTATTCACAATGGGTCGACCATCAACAAACCTCCATATATAGGCATCGAAACTGCCGAATTCCTCCTGAACTTCCAGGAAAATCCGGGCATTGTTGATAGCAGCAAGTACTTTCAAACGATTACGAATGATCCCAGGATTTCCCAGCAACAATTCAACCTGCTTCTCAGTATAACCGGCAATCTTTTCAGGGTTGAATTGATCAAAGGCCGCTCGATAGTTTTCCCGCTTTCGCAGTACTGTATACCAGCTCAATCCTGCCTGGGCGGACTCCAATGTAAGAAATTCGAATAGCAGTCGGTCGTCGTGTACAGGAACACCCCATTCCCTGTCATGGTAATCGATGTAGTCTCGTTTACTGAGATCAACCCAAGGGCAGCGGCAGAGACTCTCTATGCTTTCCATTTTACATTCTCCATTTTGGGTCAGTTCACATATTTGTTATTGGTTATCCTTTAATAGTTAATGGTTAATGTTTTTTTGTCATCCCCCCTATTAACCTCTAGCAGCCCATAGTATCAAAAGCACTGATATTCCGCAAGGTCTTCATAATGAAAGAGTATCGGAATCAAACAAGCCTGAAGTGAGTACGTTCAAACCATACAATATCGGAGAAAATTCTCATATGATAAAAAACCTTTTGACAAAGGTTGAACGATCATATACTCATATAGTATTAAAAAATGTATACTATGTTTCATCCTGATAATTATTTGCAGCGTTGAATCAAGAATACAGTATCTTCTGATTTTTCATATTATCTTTTTTTGAGGGGGGAAGAGGCTATGCTACTTCCGGAAATTGGGGTGAGACGACCCGTAACAACTGCCATGGTCTTCATAGGGATTATCGTTCTCGGACTTGTTTCTTTAAGTCAGATAGGCATTGACATGATGCCTGACCTGGAACTTCCAACCATAGGTGTGATAACGCACTACTCCGGAGCCGGGGCTGAGGATGTTGAGTCGAGGATAACGGAGATTATTGAAGAGAAGGTAAGCACCGTTCCGAACCTGGACAAGGTGGAGTCCATCTCTCAGGAAGGCGTATCTGTGGTCATGGTGAAATTCAAATGGGGGGCCGATCTCTCTGAAGCATCAAATGATATCAGGGACAAAATAGACCTGGCAAAGAGGGATCTCCCTGATGACTGTGAAGACCCCTATATATTTAAGTTCAATTTTTCCATGATGCCTATAATAGTCTTTGGAGTCATGGCGGAAGAGAGCTATCCACGTCTCTATCACATCATAGAAAAGAGGGTGTGTGATCCCCTGAAGACTGTTTCCGGCGTTGCAACAGCAGTGATACGAGGAGGATTGGAAAGACAGATCCTGGTCAATCTAGACCGCCAAAGGCTTGAGGCGCACCACCTGTCCATCAATCAGGTGGTACATGCCTTAAAAACAGAGAACCTGAATTTACCTGGTGGACATTTGAAGACCGGGAAGACAGACTTCTTGGTAAGGACGCCGGGGGAGCTCACAGTACCGGATATTGAAAAGATTGTGCTGACATATCATGGTGGTGCACCGGTCTATTTACGGGATGTGGCCCATGTCAAAGATGACTTTAAGGAAGTGACAAGAGAGGTGCGAATAGAAAAGAGACGGGGACTCATCGTCATGGTACAGAAACAGTCAGGAACAAATGCTGTGGAAGTAACGGATCGCGTTATGAAGAAGATGGAGGACCTCAAGCGCAATCTTCCCCCGGATGTTCAGGTAGAAGTAGCCATTGACTTTGCGGACCAGATCAAGAAGACAATATTCAATTTAAGAGATGCCGTATTTTGGGGTGGTTTCTTTGTCATTCTGGTTGTGCTCTTCTTTTTACGAAATATTAGGGGAAGCCTCATCGTTGTTATATCGATTCCCACATCCCTTATCATAAGCTTTATTCTTATGTTTTTTGCAGGATATACAATTAACATGATGTCACTGTCCAGTCTGGCCATAGCAGTAGGCATGGTGGTTGATTGCTCCATCGTTGTTCTGGAAAATATTCATCGCCACCGTGAAACCGGGGGAAAGCCCGGTGAAGTGGCCGTATTCGGGACCTCAGAGGTTGGGACTGCCGTTGTGGCATCCACCTTGACAACAGTTGCTATATTCTTCCCGATCGCTTTTCTAAGTGGTATCACAGGGATCATGTTCAGACAATTGGCTTTCGTGGTATCCATAACAATCCTGGCCTCCCTTTTTACTGCATTGACCCTTGTCCCTATGCTTTCCTCAAAACTCCTCGGCAGAGCAAGAAATACAATAGAGAATGATGAATCCGTGTCACGCCATCCTTTACGGCACCTGTATGCAATAAGTGAAAGATGGTTTGTTCGAGTAGAGGAAAGATACAGGGGGCTTTTGGGCTGGGCTCTTTCTCACCGCAAGACAGTCATTGGCGGAGGCATTATTGTACTTGTATGCAGCATTTTATTGGTTCCTGTTATCGGGACGGAGTTCATGCCCATTCAAGACAGAGGAAGGGTAGAGATAACTTTTGAGTTTCCCGAAGGAACCAGGATGGAGGAAACCGGCAAAGCAGCCAAATTAACAGAAGATATAGTGGCCAGGGAAGTCCCTGAAAGAACCATATATTTCTCCACATGGGGATACGGAGGATCAGGCACGAGCACGATGATGGGAGGACAGGAAGGTTCAAATATCGGTCGAGTCAGTATGAGGCTGGTATCAAAGGATGAGAGAAAAAGATCAGACATGGAGATCAGCAACGCTCTCAGGCCATTGGTTTCGTCATTTCCCGGTGCAAGGGCACGGTTCAGTACGGAGGATCCAATTGCGAGGCTGATGTTCGGAGGAAGCAAACCGCTGGTCATCGAGATAAAAGGGTATGATCTGGATGTGGGACGTGATCTGGCACATCAAGTGGCAAACATCCTCCAGGGCATAAAAGGAGTTACTGATGTGGATATAAGCAGAAAAGAGGGTAAGCCCGAGCTTCAGATTATTGTGGATAGAGAGAAATCATCCAATCTGGGATTGAATGTAGTCCATATTGCCAATACTGTCAGGTCATGCATTGATGGGGTAGAGGCGACTAAGTACAGGGAGGCGGGAGACGAGTATAAGGTCTGGGTCAGACTGAGAGAGGAGGACCGTCAAAGCCTTGCTGATATTGCGAATATCTTTGTAACATCTCCTGCAGGTGAACAGGTTCGTCTTTCAAATATTGCACAGATCAAGAGAGATATAGGGCCGGTCAAGATAGAAAGGGAGACTCAAGAACGACTGATAAAGGTAACAGCAGATCTTTATGAGAGGGATCTGGGAAGTGCAGTTGCCGAGTGTAAAGAAAAGTTTTCTGATCTCATTGTTCCGGAAGGTTTTGCCGTAGAGTTTGGCGGAGCAAGGGAAGAACAGGAAAAGTCTTTCAGAGTCCTCTTCCTGGCCCTCATCCTCGGAATAATTCTCGTGTATATGGTAATGGCCTCTCAATTTGAATCACTGCGTGAGCCCTTTATTATCATCTTTTCAGTTCCCTTTGCTATGATCGGCGTGATCTGGGCACTGGTCATCACCGGCCAGACCCTTTCGGTCATCTCCTTTATCGGACTGATCATGTTGGTGGGGATAGTGGTCAATAATGCCATCGTATTGGTAGACTATATCAATATTTTAAGAGCAAGAGGGTTGTCTGTGAGTGAAGCTGTTCGAATAGGAGGCAAAGACAGACTCCGTCCGGTTTTAATGACAGCCATAACAACCATATTTGGGCTTCTGCCATTGGCACTATCCAGGGGAGAAGGTTCGGAGACATGGAATGCTCTAGGCATAGCAGTGATTGGAGGGCTAACGGTCTCAACCCTGATCACCCTGATATTTGTGCCGACCCTGTACTCTGTATTTGAGGAGAGAAAGGCGAAACAGTAATAATTCCAATTTGATCGGAATGAAGGTTGGTTTTATCAATGGAAATGGTTTTCAACAATTGTAAGAAGAGGCTATTATGATGAAAATGGTATTTCTCTCATACAGCTCCGGTATAGACGAAGAAGTGCTGGAGACCCTGAAGGATTTGAACATAGAGTACTATACAAAATGGAATGACGTATTGGGAAGGGGAAAAACCAGCGGACCGCATCTGGGGACGCATGTCTGGCCGAAGAAGAATTCATTTTTGGCTGTGGCCATTGAGGAAGAGGAGGTAAACGACTTATTGGAGAGGGTCAGAGATTTG
>JAXHSZ010000584.1:0-2222 GCA_034190725.1 Thermodesulfobacteriota bacterium | reverse complement strand
GTGAGGATATGCCGTGAGGATGACTTCAATTTTGGTTTCAGGAGAGGAAAAACAAGAAATGCACTCTTCGATCAGTCATCATAGTTTTTTTTAGGTCTCAAAGTTTTCTACGTACACACAACTTTTAGTTGTCACTGGGTTTTTTCTTAAACCTGAAACCAGACACCTGAAACCTGTGAACTCTGGACACAGTGAGCGGTTACCGTCAATGACACTGTTTTGGGGGGGGAAACAAAATGACAAAGGCAGAAAAGAAGACTGTGGGTGTTGCCATGGCCGGTTTTGGAGGGCAGGGCGTTCTGACTATTGGTTTGCTTCTGGCGGAAGCCGGTTTGAAAAAGTTTGAGCATGTGAGCTGGATACCTTCTTATTCAGCTGCAATGCGCGGTGGTACGGTTGCATGTTACATCACACTTTCCGATGAGGAGATACAATCTCCTTTGATATCTCGACCTGAGGTGATCATCGTTATGGACCCTCCGTCTTTGGACACGTATGAAGAGAGTATACTTCAGGGAGGAACCCTTATCTTCGACAGTTCCATCATAGAACAGGAAATAAAGAGGGATGATATAAAAAAAATCCCCATTCCATCCACTGCTTTGGCAAAAGATTTGGGATCCACCCAGGTCTCGAACCTGATACTGCTTGGGACATACCTGGCGGAGACAAAGGTACTTCCCATGAAGGCCGTTGAAGAGACATTAGAGAGTACTCTGAAAGAGAGTAAAAAAGAGAAGATGATTCCACTGAATATGGATGCTTTGAGATGTGGATATCAGAAAATAACCGCCTGCTAAAGATCATTTTAATCTTACAGTAGTACAGATTCGAGTCTCGAAAAAGGGATAGAGTTCTTAAAAGTCAGCAGATGAATATAAAGAGGGGTAAATGCAATGGAAAGGATTAACGATATTCATGTTTCAAAGGTTACTGTAATAAGTGTTTTATTAACTTTTATGCTGCTGGTCCTCAGTATTTCATCAGTGTATGCCAACGATGTGAGGGGAGTTACGAAGGACACGATAAAGTTTGGCCAGCTGATTGACCTTACAGGGCCGGTTGCAAATGATGGGCGTCCAATTTATGAAGCTATAAAAACCTTCTATCGACATATCAATGATAATGGAGGAATTCATGGGAGAAAGATAAAGTTCATTGTAGAAGATGACAGATATTCGGTTCCGGCTGCAATGGCGGCCTTTAAGAAGCTTGTATTTAAAGACAAGGTTCTTTACATCCAGGGTCCATCGGGCAGTTCGCAGATGGTTGCCCTTATTGGCCAGGCTGAAAAATCGAGAATACCGATCATAAGTGTGACGGTAGGTAAGAAGATCATTGAGCCATATAAGCGTTTCAATTTCACCATGGCCTCCCTGTATAAGGATCAACAAGCAGTCATATTCGATTTTATAATGAATGACTTGAAAGCGAAGAATCCACGAATAGCTTATCTCTATCCGGATACAGAGTATGGCAAAAGGGCCTTGGAGGCGGCAAGGTCAAGTGCCGAGCGTTACGGCATTAAAATGGTGAAAGAAGAAGTTCTTAATGTGGGTGCCATAGATGCATCGTCTGCCATTATGAATCTGAAAAGAGTAAGCCCGGATTATGTGATCAATCAGGGAGTTTTGATGTCTGTAGTTACATTCATTAAAGACGCAAAGAAGTTTAAATTCAAATCGAACTATATAGGAGTCTATGCAGCCTGTACGGAGCAACCGATCAAAATGTTCAGAGGGTCGGACGTTACATACTATGGTAACAACTGTTACAGTTCGTGGTATGAAAATGAGCCAGGCGTAGTCAATATGAGACAATTGACATTGAAATATAAACCCGGCACGGAGGAACAGTACCTGAAACATTATACGAAACTCTATACTGTGGGATGGCTCTTATCAAGCATCTATGTGGAAGGATTGAAAAGGGCCGGCAGGGATTTAAACGCCGAAACCCTCGTGGATGCCCTTGAAACGTTTAGAGAGGTGGGTTTCGGGGGGTTGAGCGGACCAATAACATATACCTCAAAAAGCCACAAGGCCAACAGCTATTCAAAAATGTATAAGGCAGATGTGGAAAAAGGGATATTCATTCCACTTGGTGGGTGGCGCAAACCCATTGGGGAATGAATCAATAACGAAGTGTTAGGGGAGTGGAATTCTCATATCCACTGTGGGTATAAACGTTATCCAATTGCAAAATCTAAATTTTAAAGGAGG
>JAXHSZ010000583.1:0-5091 GCA_034190725.1 Thermodesulfobacteriota bacterium | reverse complement strand
TCTGCCTATTTTAATATTATAATAATATCAGAGAATTATGAATTTTGTGAGAATTTATTCCTGACACCATATGGAATCTGGTATCATTCCTAAATCTCACCCACGTGGCAGCTCATTTAGTTATATCTTATGGTTATTATGATTTTTTATTAATATTTACAATCTGTTAGGACGTGGTTCCCTAACCATCTAAGCACTGTCTGGTTCAGGTGTTCTGCAATTCGTGACACATGAGACAGCATGGAGGTAAGCGTATGTCATGGAAGAATGATTATGACACGAAGCTCTGTTCAGTGAAAGAGGCTGTTCAACATATAAAATCAGGGGATACTGTTTGCATAGGTGTGGCTCAGGCAACACCAACACAGCTTTGTGAGTCACTGACCGCTCGTAAGGGAGAGTTGGAAGGGGTACGGATCATTCATACGTGCAATGCCACCATGGGCTTTGATTGGCATCAGGAGGAGTCCAAAGATGCTTTTCAAGTCTGTTCAATGTTTCGTACGATTTTTGACCGTTTGCATGGTGACAGGGTGGACTATCTGCCTGTGGGCTTTTCAATGTTTGATCGATTGGGCCATGATGAAGGCAGGAAGAACAATGTTGATGTCTTTATGACTCGAGTCTCCCCACCGAATAAGCACGGCTATCTCAGCCTCGGAGAGACGGTTTGGTTGTCCAAAACATATGCCAAGAGGGCGAAATTGGTCATCGGTGAAGTGACTCAAGGTGTGATCAAAGTTCATGGTGATGCCCGGTTTCATGTCTCGGAGTTCGATTTTCTTGTGGAACGTCAGACACCGGCTCAGAGAAAGACCAAGGAAGAGATAGCGAACATCATGGGCGAGAGAGCAGAAAAGATAGAGGTTATTGGTGCCAACATCTCCGATTTGGTCAGGGATGGGGATACGATCCAGCTTGGCACAGGGGACATTGGTTATGCAGCGGCAGCATTCTTAAGACATAAAAATGACCTTGGGATGCACACTGAGATTCTGGGGCCTGAAGTTTTGGGCCTGGTAAGGGAAGGAGTTCTCACAGGCAAATATAAGACCCTTCATCCGAAAAAGGTAGTGGCCACTTCATTCTCTCTCCTTACGATTACGGATGAGGATTTCGATTTTATTGACAGTAACCCCGCTTTTGAACTCTACGATGTCTCATATGTAAACAACCCAATGATTATTGCTCAAAACAACAATATGGTTGCCATCAACAATGCCATGGCAATAGATCTCACCGGCCAGATAGCCGCAGAGACACTCGGCACAAAAATGTGGAGCGGAACGGGTGGGCAATTGGACTTTACCATTGGAGCATGGATGTCTCAGGGCGGAAGGGTTGTCGTTGCCCTCCCCTCAACCGCTTTAGATGACAAAGTATCCAGAATCGTGCCTCGTCTGGAAGCGGGCGATGTGGTCACAATACCACGAACCCTGGTGGACTATGTGGTAACGGAGTATGGTTACGTGAATCTGGCAGGCAGGACGAGAAGAGAGAGGGCTCATGAGCTTATTTCCATCGCTCATCCTGATTTTCGCAGTGAATTGACTCAGGAGGCAAAGAAATTGTAAAAAGAGTGATTTATAAAAATCACTTTTGAAACTTTCATTCCATATTGTATTTCTCTGGTATATGCTGAATATAGAGTTGCCTAAATGCAACTGTTGCATTTTGTATGATGCAATAACGCACTCAAATGTTCATCCTTCTGCATCATCTTTTCGCTTTTGACTTCTGTAATATATTGTAATTAAAATCCTTTTTGCATTGTCTGAAATATCAATTTATGGTATATGTTTTGCAATCAATGAGGTGAGACTGCTCTGTTGGTTTACTCATCGCAATGACAGACCTTGCAAAGTTCTCTGATACTTGAACCCCGTGAGCAGTTACGATTGAGTAAAGAAATTTGAGGACACCGGGTTAAGGAGAGTAATCATTCCAGTAAAAGGCTTCAAGGCACATGAAAGGAGGAACCAAATGACTGAAAAGCAAAGTCGGAATATCCAACTGGAAAAAGCAGACAGGGTCGAAGTCACCACAATTATAGACAACTATTCTGAAAGCACTCTCCCGATGACTGAACCACCGTCTGAAATGATCAAAAGAGCCCCTCTTGCCATTGAGGGAAGGATACCTTCTGATACTCTTCTTGCTGAGCATGGTCTTTCTTTACTTGTCAAGGTATTTAAGGGCAATGAGGAGCACAGTGTATTATTGGATACTGGATGGTCAAAGACAGGAGTGCTCCATAATATGAAAAGAATAGGAGTTGACACTTCCCAAATTGAAGCAATCGTCATAAGTCATGGACATATGGATCATTTTGGGGCATTACCTGCTCTGCTTGAGAGCATGACTTCTCAGGCCATTTCTGTAATTATCCACCCTGACGCCTTCTTACAAAGGGCACTTTCACTCCCCACAGGAGTCAAGATTGAGTTTCCCCTTCTGGAGGAAGCGACCCTTGAAAAGACGAGTGCAAATGTGGTAAAGACCAAGGAACCTCACCGCCTTGCTTCCGGGCTAGTATACTCACTGGGAGAGATTGAACGGGTCACGGATTTTGAAAAGGGGATGCCGGCCGCAGTGATAAAGAGGGACGGAGAATTTCGACCTGATTCAATCCTGGATGATCATGGATTGGCAATGTGTATTAAAGGCAAGGGGCTTGTGATCATAACGGGTTGCGCCCACTCAGGAGTAGTGAATACCGTGAAATATGCGCAGAAGATAACCGGTATCAATGATGTCTATGCTATTATGGGGGGATTCCATCTCACTGGGCCTGAATTCAAGCCGTTGACCGACAGAACTATTGAAGAGTTAACAAAAATCAACCCTGCAGTTGTCATTCCTATGCATTGCAATTGCTGGATGGCCACAAACCAAATCGCCAGGGAATTACCGGATCAGTTTAAGCTGAATAGTGTGGGAACGACTTTCTGCTTTTAGACCAACTCACTGCAAAGAAACGAGTAACGCAATAATTCATCAATAATATGCACGATACAATCATCAAAAAGAGGGATCAAAATATCGTCCATCAGAAATTCTTTTAAGGAGGTGACACAATGGTTCAAAGCTTTGTTGACAATAGAATACTCAGTTACACAAAAAACATTCATGCAGGTGCGGAGAATCTGGATAATGGAAACACTTTGGCAAGAGTACGGGTTGATGACACCTTTTTGACTGCTGAGCTGAAGATGGAGTTAGAATTGCCGGATTTAAAGATAGTCTCAATACAGGGGAGTATAATCCGGTCATTTGCAGAAGAATGCAAGAACAATACTGAAATCCTGCAACGAGCGGTGGGTATGCGCGTGGGTTCAGGGATCACCAGGATGGTAAAAGAAACCATAGGAGGACCTAAAGGGTGTAATGTTTTCGCAGATATGATCCTGGAAGGTTGTAATGCAATGATCATGGGATTTACCGTTGATGAGCTTGACAAACAACTCTCTGCGGAATCGGATGAGGCTTTTGGACAGGTGCTGAAGGACATGTTGGAAGACAATCCAAGGGTTGGAAGTTGTATAGCATTCGTTGAAGGGAACGAGTTAAGAAGAAGATTGGGGGTGTGATGATGTTTGAATTCACAAGATCAAAATGCATTGGAGTAGAGAAGAGGGAAGACGGTATCTTTCTGGTGCATGGATTTCTCGATGACCATGTATATACTATAGAGTTGGACCTGGAGGTAAAAACTCCCGAGTTTACCATTGTCAGTGCAAAAGGGTTTATGAAGAGGTACACAACGCCTGAATGTCCAAAAGCCCCCAGTATATTGGATGACACTGTGGGACTGGAAATTGGAAGCACTGATTTTGAGATGAAGATTAAGAAACTTGTGGGCAGGGGTGGGTGCCGCCACCTTGCCGATCTCTTTATTGAGTGCTGCAACTCTGTTTTCCCAGCAGTGATGCAGACCCACTGGAAGACCGCCAGAGCCAATGGAACAACTCAAGATGATTTTTTGAAAGAGTTGATCAACAATGAGCCGAAGATCAAGGATCGATGCATCACCTATTCCAGAGATGGAAATTTGGCAAAAAGACTGGGAGTTTCGTGGTGAGTAAAACAATAATCGACCTCCATGTTCATACAAAAAAACTTTCTCCTTGCAGCGAGATGACCCCTGAAGAGGCGGCTGTCCAGGCAAAGGAGATGGGTCTTCACGGAATATGTTTTGCAGAGCACAACAAACCCTGGGACACATACGAACTTTCAACGATTCAAGAAAGACATAAGATTAAAATCTTCCAGGGAATCGAAGTGGACACAACGGAAGGGCATGTGGTGGTCTTTGGACTCCAGAGACATTTTCAAGGAATTACCCCTATTGAAGATCTCCGAAGAATGGCAGATGAGGAAGGCGGATTTATGATAGCAGCTCACCCCTTCAGGGGCTTTCTCATATTCGGATTTTCAAAATTACGGATGAATGCAGATGATGCATTGAAGAATCCTCTGTTTCAATTCGTTGATGCTATGGAAACATTCAGCGGCAGGCAGACAACAAAGGAGAATGATTTCTCATCCCAGGTTTGCGAAAGACTGAATCTAAAAAGTGTCGGGGGAAGCGACGCCCACTCCACAAAAGACATCGGTAAGTGTGTGACCATCTTCGAAAACAGTATAGAGAGCCAGGATGACCTTTTAAAGGAGTTAAAAGAAGGGAATTTTGCAGCCGGTTATTTTCAGGACGTGTAAATCGTTTATGTTCATATATGATCCTTTGCAATAAATCCCATTCACTGTGAAAAGCATACTGAGATGCCGCACCTTAACTTTAAATCGAGGAGTATTCTATAATGGAAAATTGGGAGAATATAATAAGAAAGATGGAGCTTCTTTTACGACTCAAGAGTTTTCCAGTGGCCTTCAAACTTTTAGAGGATTCTAAAGAAATAGAGGGCAATAAATGGATACGCCGTCCTACAAAGAAGTTTACGCTATGCCAACTGATCACCGTAGTTCGCACTTTCGATTGGACAATTGGAGCCACAGCCGATGATCTGGTGGGTCCCGGATGCAGTGGAATGATCGGTCTGGAAGAAAAGCCTGACTATATCAAGGATGGTA
>JAXHSZ010000582.1:0-6889 GCA_034190725.1 Thermodesulfobacteriota bacterium | reverse complement strand
CAACAGAGTACTGGTGCGAGGGGTGCGCCACAGATCCCAAGGTCTGGATGACCTATGATATCTATGGAAACCTTGAAAAACTTTATGTTGCCATTGTTATGAGTGTGAAAGATGCTGTTCAGCAGATCAACAATGCGGTTTTGAACATGGCATATGGCGATCTGGTGGAAGTGGTTGAGTTCCAAAAAGCAATGGCATTGGAAGAAAGATTCACATACCTGTTGGGTCCCATAAAGATAGCGCTCCGGCCTCGCGTCATTACGTATGATCAGCTCGAAGCCCTTAAAAATTACTGTAATGCCATGTGGGTGGACTGCTTGACACTGGAGAAGATGTGGTTGTCAGGTGAACTCGATCATTTGGTCAATATTGAACCTGAGGAACTTGAGATCGCTCGACTCCAGCCCTGGCACGGTTCTGCAGCAATTATCGCCTCGGACGGCCTCTTCAATTTCGGAACAGAGATGGAGTCTTTGTGAGTATCAAGGTTGATCCAGAGTGGTGGAAGACCCTTTTTGATGAGATTTATCTTTTAACCGATGCGCGATCGATTTGTGAAGACGAGGTCACCCGGAGAGAGGTAGATATGATCTGTGAATTAATACCCGTCTGTCCGGGGGATCGGATATTGGATTTATGCGGCGGCCAAGGTCGTCATTGCTTTGAACTTTCCAGACGAGGGTATGCCAGGTGCACTGTTTTTGATTACTCTGCTTTCCTGATCAATCATGGGAGGACCTGCGCAATGGACCAGGATAAACCCATAGATTTTGTCCAGGGTGATGCGAGAAGTACTGGATTGAAATCCTGCACTTTTGACTGCGTCCTCATCATGGGAAACTCACTGGGATATATTCTCGACGAAGATGCGGATAACCTCATCCTGTGTGAGGCAGGCCGTGTGCTTTGCTCCGGAGGATGGCTGCTTATTGATGTTGTGGAAGGTGTCTCAATCATAAAAAACTTCAACCCTATTGCATGGCATGAGATAGGAAATGATATTGTGGTCTGCCGTCAACGGGAGATCCATGACAGAGTCGTCTGCTCTCGTGAGCTTGTCATCAGCAAAGAACGTGGCCTTGTTTGCGATCGAACATACTCCATTCGCCTATATAATCCGAAATCTCTGGAAGCATTGGTATATGAGGCCGGTTTTCATAGAATAAAGATCCACACTGAATTCATACCCCACAGCATAAAAGGTGATTATGGCTTTATGAACCACCGCATGATGGTCACCTGTCAAAAGCCATAGGATTTACAATTATATGCTCTATGTTCTTCTCATTCGGCCAGGTTGCTTTCCATTTTGACATGAACATGATGAATTGAGTCTTGTCAGTAAGACCTGTCGCCTCCCAAGATACCACCCAACAGATCTCCACCGATACCGGAAATACCTTTTTTTTCGCCTCGCTGTTGAAAACGTGATGCAGCAAAGATCCGATCTGCCAGCCGTGAGAAAGGAAGACTCTGCAAGTAAACGAGTCCTGGACCGGTCATCTTTGCCAGGAATATTCCCTCTCCGCCGAAGAGGGCATTCTTGAATCCTCCGACAAACTGAATATCGTAATGAACAGAAGGAGAAAAAGCCACCAAACATCCCGTATCAACACGTAAAGTTTCCCCTGCCTGCAGCTCTTTTTGAATAATTGTGCCCCCTGCATGGACAAAAGCCATGCCGTCCCCTTCGAGCCTTTGAAGGATAAAGCCCTCACCACCAAAGATTCCGGCTCCGATCTTCTTGGTAAAGGCCACTTCAATCTCAATGCCTCTTGCGGCACAGAGAAAAGCATCTTTTTGACACAAGAACCTTCCTCCAAGGTTATGGAGTTCAAGGGGGATTATTTTGCCGGGGTAGGGGGCTCCAAAGGAAACATGTCCCTTCCCTCTGCCATTGAAGAGAAAGGTCGTAATAAAGAAACTCTCTCCTGTAATCATTCGTTTAAATCCCTTAAATAGACCGCCACCTGTGGAGGTTTGCATCTCAATCCCCTCATCCATATACATCATCGCTCCGGCTTCCGCCCGCACGCCCTCACCAGGATCGAGTTCAATCTCAACGATCTGCATATCATCTCCATATATCGTATAGTCAATAATATCAGCCATACAAACCCTTCCTTTCTTTGCAACAGTTTCGTTTCTGAAAAGAGTCGCTTCAACGACAATCAAAAGAGATGTCGAAGCGATGCCACAAATCTAATGAACACATCTGTCTCCTTTCTCCCATCCATGTCTTTCAAGTTATCGAACATTGTCCTTCTTAATCCCCCGGATATTTCCAATTGCACTCCGCTCCCGGAGCGACCCTGATTGCAAATGTTCTCAGGTTTTCTTCCCCTTAACTCCTGTCTGAGACTCATCAATGCTGTAAATCCTGCCTGGTTGAGCCTTTCTTTAATCTTTTTCATGAGTTCTTCATGCCTGCCGCCAATGTGTATGACTTTCTCATTGCCGTTGCAGCCATGAATTGAAAGTACAATATCAGAAGCTCTGGCTATCTCTATGCCTCTGGGTTCATCGAATTGCTCACTCTTGATATGCAAACCGGAGTTCCCGGAGCTTTTTATCCCCATGAAACTGTAAAAGGAATGTTCAGTACCGGCAATCCAATCTGCAATAATGTCAGTTCCTGGTTCAATACCACCACCATGGGGTGCAATGACGGCCAAACCTGATATGCCTTCTCTGAGAAGAACCTTGTAATCTATTCCTTCTTTCTCATGAATCTTCAATTCTTGAAAACTGTTGTATTTATCTCTTCTTTCTGCTGCCATATTGTCATGATAAATGTGATTGGTTTTTTTATTGTATATTCATGGACACCTTTGTCAAGGGGGAAATGTTACATGATCTCAGTAACGGGAACGTGGACAGCAATTCCGTAAAATGAGATGAAGATGGATGACGGCCTTGAGATTCGAGCAGTAAATGACCTGAATATTTCATGTAGGAGCAATTCATGAATTGCCCCTACACACTGAATATAGAGTAAAAAATGATTCGAAGCGTACGAAAGTGAAGCCACTCCTTCAGTGAGTTCAATTTGAAAATCACATAATACCAGGAAACCAAATGATATTCCTATTGTATTATGGCATGTCTTTTGATATTATCAAATGTGTCTTTGAAAGAACAGAGACAGTCAATTGAGTATCCCACTTTTTGTGAACAACATTATGAAGTTGAAGAAGTAAGGGCCTGCAAAGGAATAACTTTCACATCTGTGCATCTCATCTTCAGGTCATCTTTGTCCGATCCTCAAATACAAAATCCTCGAAACAGGTTTGACTCTTTCTCCGTTTTTCATTTTTGGTTCGAACAAATCTGACCTCAATCCGAGTACCCATATGTAACAGTTATTCCATGGTAAATACTGAATATTGAGGAAAAAAACATGAAACAGACTACTGGAAGCGGACACATGGAACATTGTAACTCAAATAAAATGAATGTACTCTTTGTTGATGACGAGAAAGGATTTCGGGACAGCTTTCGCAGGGCTTTGCGAAAAGAAGACAATGTCCTTCTCACAACAGCTTCCGACGGCAAAGATGCATTGGAGAAACTCAAGGTGTTTCCCGCAGACGTTGTTATCACCGATGTGAAGATGCCAAGAATGGATGGTCTCTCATTACTGGAAGAGATCAGAAGACTGTATCCAAACATTTTCGTACTTGTTATGACAGGCTTCGGGAGTATTGAAGACGCAGTGAAAGCAATGAAGATTGGGGCGTATGACTATATATTGAAGCCTTTTGACTTTGATGTGATCAAGCTGGTGCTTAAAAAGATCGCCGGCCATAAAAATATTTTAAATAAAGCTGTGTGTGTAGAGAATGAACGGAGAAAAGGATACAGGTTTGAAAATATTGTGGGGCAAGACCCGAAGATGTTTGAAATATATCAAAAGATCAACGATATTGCCAAAACAAGAGCAACAGTCTTAATAACCGGAGAAAGCGGAACAGGAAAGGAACTCATAGCGGAGACAATACATTACCAAAGTCCAAGGAAAGATAAACCATTAATCATGATAAACTGTGCTGCCCTTACTGATACACTCATAAACAGTGAGTTGTTTGGTCATGAGAGAGGGGCGTTTACCGGTGCTATAAAACAGAAAAAAGGACATTTTGAGATGGCGGATAGTGGTACTATATTACTGGATGAAATAGGTGATATACCCATTACCACTCAGGTATCTCTCTTGCGTGTTCTTGAATTGGGAACATTTAAGCGTGTGGGAGGCACGCGAACGATTACAGTGAATACTCGCGTTATCTGTGCCACGAACAAAGATCTTTCAGAGGCTGTGAGAGAAAGACTCTTCAGGGAAGACCTTTATTACAGAATCAATGTGGTTTCTCTCCATATCCCACCTCTTCGGGAGAGGAAATCCGATATCCCCCTTTTGGCCGATCATTTCTTAAAGAAATATTCTGCTGAAATAGAGCGGGATGTTCCTCAGATATCAAAAGCAGCTATGGATTTATTAGTCAAATATGATTGGCCGGGAAACGTAAGAGAATTGGCAAACATGATTGAAAATACAGTGATTTTCGCAAAAGGGAAAGATGTTACACCAGATGACCTGCCAAATGAATTGAAAGATCCTCCAAAGGAAAAAGGCTTTCATCTGAATCTCCCTTCCAGTTCACTCCCCCTTGCAGAGTCAATCATGATACGCAAGGTTTTAGAGGAGACGAATTGGAATCTAAAACAAGCAGCCAATGAACTGGGTATTGCCAGAGGAACGCTTTACAGCAAAATGAATAAATATGAGATCAAGAAACCTGCATAACTCTTTCCATTCATGCAAGAGCAACACGATGAATTTTTGTCATGCACACACCATATCTGCCACGAAACTTCAGATGAGACTTTTTCAGGAAAAAAAGCTCTCATTCCTCTTTTTGCCTATCACCTTTTAACTCTTTTTATCAAAGGGATATCTCTGACCATTCTTCACAATAGAGGCCAGAAAGGTTCTCTTGTCTAAGTTTCTGTATTCTTCAACAGTGAACGGTAAGGCTTCTATTAGACTATTATAGTTTGCTGCAACACGAGAAAGATACTGCATATTTTATATGTGCGTCTTGTCCTGAAACCAGTCGGAGATTATTGCAAGATCTATGTCGCTGTGCTCTTTTGCGTTTCCATGAGCATACGAACCAAACAATACAACTTCTTCAACAGGAATTTCACTTGAGAGCCTGGAAATAAAGCCTCTGATAATTTTATCTAGTGTATCTTTTGATAGAGCCATTTAAACATCCCCTGTGTTTTCTCATAAACTTGTCTCGCTCTTTCCTCGTTGATGATCTCTGATAAGCTTTCCTTATAATCCCCATAACGAGTTTCAATGCAATAAGGTGTCAATTCTGCCAAGAAGTTAAACTGTTCAGTGTTCAATTCATTTCTGATTCCAGTAATTTCTGCGAGACGATTCAAATTGTGTATGGGGAGATTTTCCTTGTTTTGTTGAGCGATTATCGCCTTTAAAGGTTTTTCAACTGCTTGTTGGCACATATATGCAACATATAAGTATCGCGCTGTATCCAACATCGCTTTGGCAGTTTCGAGGTCATATTCTGCCCGCTCAACCCAATGTGCTACAACTTTATCCATGTTCCCTCATCGCCTTTACTTTTTGGTTGTTTTATTACCGTCTCGCAATCAGGTCAAATACATTTTACACCCAAATACCTGCACATTTGTTATATTACAACTTACTGACGCATTAAAAGAGAGTGATCATATCCTCCAAAGTATTTCTGTGCAAACCCAAAACTCCTGATTCAATTCTTTATACCTGTTTCCATAGTTATTATGGTAGAATATTGTACATAAAGTGTCAATTTTTAAAATATGTAAATTTCATCCTCTTCGCCTTCCTTGATCTCGCAGAAAATATCTCATTTATAAATTGGTTCTTCTCTGTTGAAACAGGAGAAGTCCTCAAAACTCCAAACTGCTTCAGACCATGAGGGGCTAGAAGAACCATATTGACATGTTCACAAAGAATAAATCTCATTTATCCATAAGTAACCTGCATGGGGGGAATGGTGTAAATGGTCATGAGTGATCGTGACTCAAACTGCCATGGAGATCGATATGTTACCGCCGCGCGCAGCGCGGCGGTAATATTATGTTATCCAATAAATATTGACACCCGATACGTTATGCGTTACTCTATGCAATATGATTAAGAAGTTTAAGCATAAAGGGTTAAAAAAACTATTTGAATCTGGGCTTGTTACTGGAATCCAACCTCAACATGAAACTAGGCTTAAACGCATTCTGGCGCTTCTTGAAACAGCCGATACACTAGAAGATATGGATTTACCCGGTCTTAACCTACATGAGCTTAAAGGTAACAGAAAAGGGACATACGCCGTTAAGGTTAGTGGTAATTGGCGGGTTACATTTCAGATAACTGACGATGATGTTATTGACGTTGATTATGAGGACTATCATTAATAGGAGATTAGCATGAGTATGTACAATCCTCCTCATCCAGGTGAAATCATAAGGGAGTTTTGTGTTGATGCCTTAAATTTAACTGTAACGGATGCTGCGAAAGCTTTAGGAGTTACGAGAAAAACTTTTTCAGCCTTATTAAACGGCCGATCAGGTGTTAGTCCTGAAATGGCTCTCAGACTTTCTAAAGTTTTCGGTCGTTCGCCTGAAGGATGGCTTAAACTTCAGCTACAGTATGACTTATGGCAAACACAGCAAAATGTAAATTTAAAAGACTTAAAGCGTTTCAAGGTTGCTTGATTTAGCATTGGATAACCTATAAGGATTGACACGACCTGAAAGGTCGTTTTCAATCCATTGTTCAAGAAGCCCGGTTTGCGGTTTGGGAGTATTCTGTGTATAG
>JAXHSZ010000581.1:0-2915 GCA_034190725.1 Thermodesulfobacteriota bacterium | reverse complement strand
ATATATGTCTCAGAAAATAGCAATCGTCAAAGTTAAAAATTATCTTTTAGTTATGGCAGTGCATTCTTATCCAAAAATTACCCTTATTTCTCTATTTATCGTGGGTTTAAAAAGATTTCTTAACAACACGTTGTGCTTTTTTAACATTGCTCACTTAACATCATGAGGGCCATATTATATCTTTATTTCTCATAATCCAATCATTAAAGCCGCACAACTGGATGCGACACCTACACCTATTTCATGGCTTGGGAATAGAAGAGTGCTTTTTAAATTTAGATGATTAATGAAGATTAATTATGCCCCAAAATGCCTGTGCGAAAATCGCTGTTAAATAAACCGGATGATATGTAGTCATTAGCCTCTTTTTTTTATCCATTCATGAGAAATAATTGATCAGTACATATGAGATCTCATAGCAGACATATCAAGTAAGGATACAAGCTAAATTTCAGGAGAAAGGTATCAGGATTATGGATTCAAAGATTCTTGTAACCGGTGCAGCGGGTTTCATCGGTTTTCACCTCTCTAAGTCTCTCCTTGACAGAGGAGACAGGGTAATCGGCCTTGATAATCTCAATGATTATTATGATGTGAGTCTTAAAGAGGCAAGGCTTGGTCAGCTTCAGGTGTATGATAATTTCCAGTTCAAGAAGCTGGATTTGGCAGATAGAGAGGGAATGAAAAGACTCTTTGAGGAAGTCAAGATGGAGAAAGTAGTTCATTTGGCAGCCCAGGCTGGTGTTAGATATTCTCTTATAAATCCTTATGCTTATGTGGACAGTAACCTTTTAGGATTTATGAATATTTTAGAGGGCTGCCGCAATGCAAAGATTTCTCATTTGGTATTTGCCTCATCCAGTTCCGTTTATGGGGCTAATACCAAGATGCCATTTTCAGTACATCACAATGTGGATCATCCTGTTTCGCTATACGCAGCCACGAAGAAAGCAAACGAGTTGATGGCTCATACCTATGCCTGGCTCTATAACTTGCCTTGTACGGGCCTGAGATTCTTTACAGTATATGGCCCCTGGGGACGACCAGACATGGCATTATTCATCTTCACCAAAGCAATCCTTGAAGATAAACCCATAGCTATCTTCAACCACGGAAATATGAAGAGGGATTTTACATATATAGATGATATTGTAGAAGGTGTGGTTCGAGTGATGGATAGGGTGCCGGTACCAGACACCAGATGGAATGGACAAAGACCAGATCCAGGGACGAGCAGCGCACCCTATCGACTCTATAATATCGGGAACAATAACCCTGTTGAACTCCTTCAATTTGTTGATGTCCTGGAGAAGTGTCTGGGAAAAAAAGCAAAGAAGGATCTCCTTCCCATACAACCTGGTGATGTCCCTGAAACCTTTGCAGATGTGGATGACCTCATGGAAGATGTGGAGTTCAAACCGGAAACGCCCATAGAGGAGGGGATTGCAAGGTTTGTAGAATGGTATAGGAACTATTATAAAGTGTAGACGGGAACTGATCCATTTCCAGCACCCATTTATAAATAGGCCATTTTCTGCAATCTCTGTGTCAGACTTAGATGTAAGAGTGCATTGCAATACGCCTCTACATAATATCTTTCTGTGATTAGAATCTTCGTCTTCCTTGACCTTACAAAAATATCTCGTTCTGGATGGAAACTGTCCAGGTTTTTATGCTTATGATTTCCTGCTCACTATATTCCATGAAGGTTTCATCATAATTTGAATGGCCCCATGGGAAATGGATTACTCTTGATTTCCTTTTCGAAAGATGTTAACCATAAGCGTTTGTTATTGTTGATCATAGTGATACAATTTTAGGTGGTGCAGAAATGAAGATGAAAAAACACTCTTTACGATATCGTTTGTTGATCATATTTATTTTCTTTATGTTCCCAGCCCTCACCAATGGTGACAACAAAGTCAAGGTAGCTTTACTGCCTTTTCAAATAAACAGTTTGGAGAATCTCGATTATGTAAAAAGGGGAATCCGAGACATGCTTGCATCACGAATTTCCGCGGACAGAAATGTTGTGGTCTTGGAAGACGAACTGGTGAATGAAATCTTATCACAAACACTGAAGGAACCTACAACTGAAGAGGAAATAAAGCAAATAGGAATTCAACTCGGTGCAGCCTTTGTTATTTCCGGGAGTCTGACGAAGATAGGGCAGAGCGTGAGCATCGATGCAAAGATGTTCGACCTGAGAGAAAGCAAATCCGTCACATCTCTATTTACCACAATTAAAGGGATGGACAATGTAATCCCTGAAATAAGTAATTTTGCACTGAAAGCCAGTACCAGAATTGCCGGTAAAACCAAATTTGATGAATCCGCTTCACCTTCAATGATTACTGCTGATACAAGTGTCTCTGATACCAAATCAGAATTTCGTACTCCTGATGAAGAGAAGGATAGGAGTGTTCAACCTGATATTTCTTCTGATTCTTCTTGGTCTGGAGGTCTATCGGGCACCAGCACAAAATTCTGGAAAAGTCAAAGGTTCGATTTTGAGATAATTGGATTAGACATTGGAGACGTAAATGGTGATGGGATAAACGAGACAATTGTCATGGAATATAACAGCATATCCATATATAAATATTCAGGGAACAGACTTGTATTGATTCAAAAGATTCAAGGATCAAGAGCCGACAATTATATAAGTCTTGATGTGGCTGACATCAATGGCAATGGAATCCCAGAGATCTTTGTATCAAACCTCATAGAACGGGAATTACAATCTTTCATCATAGAATTTCAAAATGCGGATTTCAGAAAAATCAAGACAGGCATCAAGTACTTTTTAAGAGTAAATAATACTCCAAAAAAAGGCAATATTCTGCTTGGTCAAAAAATAGGAATTGATGGGATTTTCCATGGTGGCGTGCACCAATTTATATGGAAAAACAACG
>JAXHSZ010000580.1:0-4000 GCA_034190725.1 Thermodesulfobacteriota bacterium | reverse complement strand
AATAATTCCAATGCTTTCTTTGAAGGTAATAGGTTCCTGAAGAATGAAGTGCGCAAGTCCAATGCTGACAATCGGGTAGAGGGCGGTCACTGTCACTATAACAGAGACTTTCCCCCTACTGACTGCGATGAGATAGAAAAGGGCACCAACCATACCGAGAATACCTGTAGATAAAGCGAGTCCTATGCCTATGGGATGAGTCGCAGGATGAAACTTGAGAAAGAATAGCATGAAAAGCCCGAAAAGCATCGCACCTGCAACCTCAAAGACAACGGCACTCATGGGATCTATATACCGTGTGGTGAGTTTGGGGATAAAGCCCCAGATGCCCCAGAAGATGAGGGTTAAAAATGCTGGGAGAAACCAGGCTTTCATCATACTATGATTTTCCTCTCAATGAAGACTATGATAATAGAGCAGATCGAATTATTTGATTACATAGTGCCCGAACGAAAACTGCTTTTTCCCCAATTTCTGCGTAAGACTCAGATTTTAATCCTCAAAATACTCAATGTATTCCTGCGGTTAAAATCTTCGTCTTCCTTGAACTTGGAAAAACTATCTAGTTTTCGTTCAGATACTCCATAGGTTCACGTGCACATTCACTTGTATGAAGGGAGGTTACAATGGACATTAAAACAATGGTAGCTACTTTTGGGATGATATTCCTCGCCGAGTTGGGAGATAAGACACAAGTGGCAACACTTTCCTTTGCTGCTGAAAGCAAATCGAAACTGTCGGTATTCCTCGGATCAGCATGTGCGCTTGTACTGACATCTTTGCTGGCTGTTGTTTTCGGGGCCTGGATGAGTAGGCTGATTCCTGCAGATTACATAGAAAAGGGAGCAGGCGCACTCTTTGTCGTGCTTGGCTTATGGATGTTGTTCACTCCAATGGGAAGGTGAACAGAAAGAGAGTGACTTAATAGATTCCCGCCTCACAGCCTGCAGCAATGGTCTGTCCTAATTCCTCACATTTGAGAAGTATCTCTTCGGTAATCTCACCACGGGCCACCACAGGCTCATACACCTTTTTGAACTGATATCCTAAACAGATGCGTTCTATTCCGGACAGAGCACCTCTTCCGTCATTCCCTGCACTGATGAAGACCACATAGGGTTTTTTGAAGATTTTTTTTCGTTCTCGAGCATCATTATACGTCCGATCGAAGAAGTCTTTGATCATACCTGCCATATATCCAAAGCATTCAGGAGATCCAATAGCTAAACCATCACATTTTAAAAGATCTTGAAGTGTTGTTTCTGCAGCTCTCTTGAGAATGACATTGACATTTTCTATGGAGTTTGCGCCTTTTGCGACATGTTCAGCCATTTTCTGTGTATTGCCCGTCTGCGAATGGAATATGATCAAAATGCTACACACAAATATATTCCCCCTTAAAGCGATACATCTGCAGTCGAATTTATCCGACCATTGTGGATAAGATGGTATCGTGCAGGATTCCTATGAATTCCTCTTTTGGAACTCGGTATATTCTCTGAGCCGAGCAAGTGCTCTGACGGCTCGATCGCAACTGGGGAAAGACGCAACCTTGCCACTCGCTTGGAGTTTATACTCCACCTCACTGTGTTTTCCGTACAGCCATGAGACAACGGGTTTATCTTGAAACGAGTTAATTGCTTGGAGTATGGACGGAGAGATATCCCATGAATCTTGTTTGCCGAAAACTCCCGAGATGAAGACGATGCCATATACGTTCTCATCAGCCAACATGAGTGTTAAGGCTTTACTCACAACATCTTTATATGGGAATCCGGATACTTGAAATGCAGGCCATGCGTCAAAAGGATTGGTTATGTCCAGCCATGGAGGGAAGAGACGTTTGATTTCTTCCAAAGTCTCTTGCGATAATTTGGCCACTTCAAGTCCATACTGTTCGCACGCATCAGCAGTAATAACTCCACCAGCCCCACTCATGGAAATAATTCCGATCCCTCTTCCTTTCATTAACGGCAAATAAGAAAAGGCCTTGGCCAGGTCTGCAAGTTCCTCAATATTTTTTGCCCGAATGACCCCACATTGTCTGAAAGCTGCGTCATACACCTCATCTCTTCCCGACAATGAGCCGGTGTGGGATTTGCTTGCTTTTGCCCCGTATTCGCCCCTTCCAGACTTTAAAACAAGAATCGGCTTCTTCTTTCCGACCCTGTTTGCTGTCTCAATGAATCGCCTTCCATTCTTTATTCCTTCGATGTAAAGGACGATCAGTTCAATATTTTGATCAGCCTCAAAATACTCAAGTCCGTCAGAAACATCTATGTCACACGAATTTCCAAGATCGATTGCTTTGCCTGCCAGAATCAATCTGGGAGGGCCGGGGAAGAAGAGCCCACTCTGACAGATTATACCGACAGGCACTTTGTCCAATCGGGAATGCGCAAAAGATGTATTCAAATTGAAAAAGGAGTTTGCGATCCCCAAGCTATTCGGCCCCATTATCCTTGCGCCTGATCCCCTCGCAATTTTCACCATCTCCGTTTCCATTGCGATGCCTTCTTCATCACCATCGCCGAATCCCTGGGCTACTATCACTATCCCTTTCACATCTTTCTTAGCACATTCTTGAACAAGGTGAAGAACTGTTGACCTGGGACTGGCAATTACAGCGAGGTCGATCTCTTCAGGTATGTCCTTCACATTTGAGTAGCTCTTTATCCCCAGAATCTCATCGGTATGAGGATTTACCGGAAAAACCTTTCCTGAGAAGCCGTAATTTAAAAGGTTCTCAAGGATATTAAAGGAATCTTCACCTGTGTTTCTACTGACGCCGACAAGAGCAATGGACTGGGGTTCCATAAAAGGCAGTATCTTTTCCACACCATTCATAGGCAATCCTCCCACAATACTCCGTTTTTAATTGAGTATCAGCATAAAAGACTATCAAATGAATGTCAATGAAATAGTGGAAGGTGTCCTTTCAATGTTCACAACGACTTCCTTTTGTTTTTTGATGATATCTTTGAATAACTTGAGCGTCTAAAGTTCTCCCATCATGCCGGACTTGATCCAGCATCCAGAAGTCATATGATACTGATAATATTCCATCATTCCTGCTTTCGAAGGAATGACGGCACATACTTTGTGATTCTAATAATTTAACAAGTCAGAAGAGCTTTGGACTGTCCAGTGAATAATGAAATTGGGTATATTATAAAGAAATGAAATGAGAACAAGTTAATTGAAGTCTCAACATACGTGTATATTGAAGGAATTCAGAGTTTGATGATAATATCACAAACACTGATAAAATTATGAATGTGACTTTCTTGCTTTTTTCTTGCCATCGAAGATATATTTATCTACTAAGTCTCTATGGAAACGCCATTTGTTCAGAACCTTTGTGGCTGGAATATTACCATTTCTCACTAATTTATAGACAGATTTCACACTTATCTGAAGATAATCTGCTACCTGCTCGATTGTCATTACATTCTTATCCATGTTCCCTCCTCTCATCATCATAATTTTCCAATAACTCGCAAACCACACTCTTATTATTCATATCTTCATCTTATTGATTTGTAATACTCTTCCTGTCGGTGGGTGTTCTTGAAAAGGTTGTCCTTTTCAATTTTTCCTAGCAGTAAGATAAAAATATCTGTTTACTGACAGACTCTTCTTTATCTGCTATATAAAGCCTGAATGAGGACTACTAATCTCCCCAATTTTTCTATCAGATTCATGTTTCGATCGACAATTTAGCAGAAGGAGTGATAATCGACATATATAAAATTGCATGAATTATGCCATGATACAGGCACAGAGATGTGTAATTCAAATTGTTAAGGAATAACAAAAGGTAATGAGAGATTACACTTTAAGGTAAGATATGTATTGAATAAAGGAAATACTTGACAACAGGACAATATGACGCAGTTCTCGTATACTTAGGATAGATTGAGAACCCAGCCATAAATGGCTCTTGTGTGCAATTTCTGCTTCAGACCGAGATGTTGGTCTTGAAAATATCTCATGTTTT
>JAXHSZ010000058.1:0-4369 GCA_034190725.1 Thermodesulfobacteriota bacterium | reverse complement strand
CTCCAAAACAGCGCTTTGTCTGAGTATTTGCTCTTTCGACTGCTTATGCCTTTCGGTCATCTTATTAAAAGCTGTGGTCAATTCTCCAATCTCGTCTTTGGTTTGCGGTTCAATTCTGTATTCGAGATCTCCTTTGCCTATTATTTCCACACCCTTGGAGAGTATTGCTATCGGTCTTATGATGGAACGAGACATTAAAAAGGCAATGATAATACCCATTGCAATCAAAATGAAGGAAGCGGCAAACATGGTGTTTCTTAATCTGTAAGTGGGTTGTAATATTTCTTCTATGTCATACACTACCATAAGAATCCATCCCAAACCTCCGAATTCTCTATAGCCTTTTGCGTGGGCATAAGAGAAAAGTTTTTCTGTCCCATTATCAACAGCAGTGAAGAAGCCTCTCTCATTTTGTGCCATTTTAAACAAATCTTTATTTGATACATCTTCCATAAGTTTAAATGCACTCGTTCTATAGAGGAGCAATCCATCCTTTCTGATCAGGAGAGTGTTCGTTGTTTCATATTTTTTTATGGCGATTTCCGCTTCCCGTATAATTTCTTTGACGGAAAGAACGGCCTTCAATATTCCCATGAAGTTGCCCGTATTATCATCAATCCTTATCCCTATAGTGATGCCGTGTGATTGGGAACTGTCATCATACTCAACATCACTGACGTAGACCTTCCTCTCCTTTGCAATTTGCCACCAGTCCTCATCATCCTGCTTGTAATCAGAGGTTTTTGTGGTTTGAGCAACATTTGCTCCATGTCTGTTTGTTATAAAAATCTCTTCAAAAATCGTGTAACCGTATTTTTTTCTGTAGAACTCAACAATTTCTTGTCTCAGGTTATTTGCCAATTCATTGTTGATTAGGTGTTGCGTGAGTGGAGTGATTTGATCTTTCGGCACAGAGATCCACTCTCTGTCTTTTTGTGTAATGTACTCTTCAACACTGTCGAATTTCTTGAATTCACGGTTTGATTCCAAAAGGAGTTTTTGAATTAATATATTGTGAGAGTGACTTTGAAGCAATTCGATCTTGAGATAAATGCTACGACTGATCCTTTTCAACATTTCCTCTGCAAGAAACATAGAACTCTCACCAACGGATTGTCGCAAGGATTTCTGGCTGATACTTGTTAAATAAAGTGCCAGTGCAACCATCAGCAGAATAACCGGTATAAATGCGGCAATCAGTTTTGTGCCTATTCTTATACTCATATCATTCGCTTGATTATACAGGAATTTCCATCTTGGACGCAGATTACATAGATTCGAAATTCAGAATGAGACAATAGAACACCGTTGCTCAACTCCAGTAACCGTTCACAGGTTGTATCACTGATGCTCTTATGTGGTGAAAACGTTCCATCACGAATACTTCAATCCCGAATTCCTCAAATCTTCAATTGTCAATGCAGATGCAAATACTGAAGCTTACCATCAACAATCCGTGCAGGATGTAATGGAAAGTTTATTTCATGTTCTCCGGGTTTCACATCAAGGAAACCAAAAACTCCCGGGTACATGAATCCTTGTTCCAGCACAACTCGCAAATTCTCACGGGAAATCTTCTTGTCCTTCAACAAACCCGCAATACATATCAGGAAGTCATAATTTGATGCTGCAAACATGTTAAAGGGTTTATTGTACTTAGCTTCATATCTTTCTTTCGCCCCTCTTGCATAAAGATAGTCTGGGTCGAAAATGATGGGTGCGGATACATAGACCCCGTTTGCCTCCGGCATGTTTGTAATAACAGGATCGCATGCACCGGCGGCTGAAAGGATAATCCCATCATAATCTGCCTTCCTCAACTGCTTGAAGGCCTTTTGAATATGGGGAACAAAACCAATGAAACAGATCGCTTCCAGATCCTTTAGTTTTTCGATCTGCCCTTTGTAATCTACCTCTCTTGTCTTAAAAGACTCGCTTCTAATGATCCCGCCCTTTGCCTGGAACTCTTTCCTGACTCTTTCAAGAACAGATACACCATATTCATCGTTTATGTAAATTATACCCAGGTTTTTAACTCTTAATTCCTGTAGAATTGAAAGGAGAGATCGCGCATCAAGCTCTGCTGTGTGGTAATACCTGAAAACCCATTCTTTTTTCTTTGTGAATACTGTTGTTGCTGTAATTATTCCAAACAGTACAACCCTATTCTCCTCTGAAAGAGAAGCCACTGCCATGGAAATAGTGCTTAAGACAGATACATAGAAAAGAGGACGATGTGTTTTTTCTATCCTGTGAAACGCCCTTTTTCCTTCTTGCGGGTCTGTCTTGGAATCTTCAAAAATCAGTTGTATTTTCCTTCCATTGATCCCCTTTCTGGAATTGATGCCATCTACCGCCAGAAGCATACCATCCCTTGCTTCTATTCCTATCCGTTCTCCAACCCCGGTAAGTGGAAGAATCGCCCCAATTTTAATTGTCTCTTCTCTTCCTCCTCGGAGCACGAAAAATGCCGCCAGAACTATTGCAATAATGACAAAAGTGATGATAATGCAAATTCTGTTAAATTTAGTTTTGTTCTTTCCTGTTTTATTCAATCTCTTTTCACTACCACAACTTATTTTCCACCCAATATCCTCCCCATAAGGAGAGCAATAAAAAACCCTCACCAGGACAAACGAATTCATCCTGATAAGGGCTTAATTCTGATCTGAAATCCATATGGTTTCCCAACTGAGGAGGTTATAGATCAGATGAAGATGATAAAAATATCATAACAATTATTCGTCAATTTTTACAAATATTCAGAGAATTGTCAAGGTTTCTCTTCAATGGAAGAGACATGATATGTTGAACTCATTCTAAAAATGCGAAGTCAATGAGAACCGTTACTGTTTCTTCGGAGGTGGCAACCTCCAATCTGAAAAGGGGACAAGTTCACCCTTTGCCGGATCAGTCTTGAAGAGTTTGATATACTTTAATCCGTAATGCATGGAAGGTGTATACGTAATGGGGCCACATATCCCTTTTGTGTCCATTTCTCTGATGGTCTCGAGTGTGGTCACGAATTTTTCTCCATCCAGCTCTTTTCCTGCCCTCTTGAGTCCTTCGTATAGAATTGCAGCGACGACCCACCCAAAGGAATAGCTCTTAATTTTATAAGATTTCTCAGCATCAGGGTTGTATTTCATGCTGATTTCTCTCATCTTTTTAATGCCCAGGCTCTCTTCATACCATGAACTATAGTGACTGGTACCCACAAAGTTTTATTGTTGCATTGCCCCGGATTCTGATAACATCTTCTGTGCATGCGGCTGATATCCCAAAAGAAGGGATATTGAACCCGAATTTTCTCATATCCTTGAGCACAGCCGCTGCTCCTGGGGCAACATGGGCGATCAAAACATGTGATATCCCGGATCTCTTCATGCTCAAGACCTGGGAGGTAACATCTATCGCCCCCAGAGGAATGACCTCAAGATGGAGTTTTAATCCAAAGTGTGCTGCCCAATCCAGGGCATGGTCCCTGAGGAGTTTGCCAGATTCCACATCAGGATAACCTAAGGCGATTTTGGGATTGGTGGCCTTCAATTCATTGAGAATATAGTGAAAGATGATGCCGAAATCATCAGCATAAAATCCGTTTGTCGGGAATATGTACTTCTTGTAGGGGATCATCACCGACTTGTCCGGAGCCCATGGCAATGTGGGAATTTTATGCTTTTCAACGTGACGAAACAAGACCCTGATCTCCCCGACAGAGATCGGCCCCATGATTGCTAAGACCTGATCCCTGAAAAGCAACTTCTTGAAAGCCGCTATTCCTGCAGGTATGGAATAACGGTCATCCTCTACTATTAATTTAAGCGTTCTTCCATGTACTCCTCCCCCATCATTGATGTTTCTTATAAAGTTTTTATAGGCTTCTATAACCATAACACCAACGTTTGAAGTGGGTCCGGTGAGGTCGATAATCACGCCAACCTTTACCAAATCCTTTGTGACTCCTCTCACTTCAGATGCAATGCATGGTCTGGGTAATGCAAATGCGAGAATTGCAATCAGAGTGAGAATTGGGGCTAGGCAAATTATCCTTTTCATAAAGACTCCTCCTTTTGCTGACACATTATCCCGAACTCTGCGGATTGAATCCGCTGAAGTATGATACTGACCATACCTATACCCCACTTATCAGATAAAATCCAGTCTATTCTCTTCTCAGCTCAAGATTTGAGTAAATTCAATCCAAGACTGTGACTCCTCAGGTATTCATTTTTGCGTTTATGATTTACAGAGGAATCCCTGAAGATAGAGGGCTTGGGTGAACCGCCTGTGCCGTACTGCTGGCTTGCCTTGGGTAGCGAGGGCCGCAAGGAGCAGACCTTGCGCACAGATCAGGATAACGCCATCA
>JAXHSZ010000579.1:0-6533 GCA_034190725.1 Thermodesulfobacteriota bacterium | reverse complement strand
TCCGTTGTTTGTGAGGTTAATGATAAGATAGAAAAAGTTGCAGGTGACACACATCGCCCAACCAGTATTGGAGGGATGATCACCAAAGTACAAGCTGCTAAGAAAGCTTCCATCTTCGGGCTGCCCACAATAGTAGCTCATGGTAATACAGACGGTATTATAAGTAAGATCATACAAGGAGAGGATGTGGGCACTTTGTTTCTGCCGAAAGAAAACAGAATGACAAGCCGCAAACATTGGATCGCCTTTGCAACAAGACCGAGAGGAGAGATCGTCGTGGACATTGGAGCAAAGCAGGCTATTGTGGATAAGGGGAAGAGTCTTCTTCCTTCCGGAATCGTTGAAGTAAATGGAAAATTTGATATTGGTGATTCAGTGGGTTTGATCAACACAGACAGGTTTGAGTTTGCAAGAGGTTTGGTGAATTATAGCTCCACAGAGATAACACAGATAAAAGGGATGAAAACAGGGCAGATAGAAAGTACATTGGGGTATAAATACTATGATGAGATCATCCACAGGGATGATTTAGTAGTATTGTGATTTGTCGTCTCAAAAAACTCAAGAGTGGAGAAGAGACTTATCACTTATGGTGTAATGATAAAGATGTGCTCTAGAATGATTGCATTGTACATCAATTAAATTCATGGGAATAAAAAAATGCCAATTGAAGACCAAATATTACAAATAGCCGAGGATGCAAAAAAAGCTTCTAAAATAATAGGCAATCTTTCATCTCAGTTAAAGAATGATGCATTAACAAAGATGAGTGACGAGCTTCTTGCCCAGTCTCACGTACTAAAGAGGGAGAATGACAAGGACCTTCAAGCTGCCAAGAAAAAAGGTCTGCCTAATGCCTTAATTGATCGACTCACCCTCAGTGATGCCACTATACAGGCCATGGCGGAAGGGCTGAGAGAAGTAGCAATGCTTCCAGATCCTGTGGGACAAGTGACCGGTATGTGGAGGAGACCGAACAATCTTCTGGTAGGAAAGGTGAGAATCCCCCTCGGTGTCATAGGCATAATCTATGAATCGCGTCCAAATGTTACGGCTGACGCAGCAGGATTATGTTTAAAATCCGGAAATGCAGCTATTCTCCGAGGCGGATCTGAAGCAGTTCATTCTAATGTGGCCATTGCAAAAGTTCTCCAAGAATCCATGCAAGAAGTTGGCATTCCAAAAGAGACAATCCAGGTCATTCCTGTTCCTGACAGGGCAGCCGTATATGAAATATTGAAGCTCGAAGACTTTATCGATCTCATAATCCCCAGAGGAGGCGAAGAACTCATCAGGTCTGTTGTCGCAAATTCAAGGATACCGGTTATTAAACATTACAAGGGTGTATGTCATCTCTTTGTGGATAAAAGCGCTGATTATACTATGGCTGAAGATATCATTGTGAATGCTAAGGTTCAGAGACCCGGAGTGTGTAATGCACTGGAAACCCTTTTAATCCACAAAGATATCGCATCGAATGTTCTGCCGCCTTTAATTCGACGGTTGCAAGATGAAGGTGTAGAAGTGCGAGGTTGCCCAAAAGTATTAGAGATCGTTTCTGGTCTTAAGGAAGCAAAAGAAGAGGACTGGTTTCAAGAGTACCTGGACCTTATACTCGCAATAAAGGTAGTAAATGATCTGGATGAGGCGATTGTCCATATCAGTAAATATGGATCTTTGCATACAGAGGCTATAGTTACATCTGACTATGAAAATTCTCAGAAATTCTTAAAAGAAGTCAATTCATCGGTCGTATTGGTTAATGCATCAACCCGGTTTAATGACGGCAATCAGTTGGGTCTGGGAGCAGAAATAGGGATAAGCACAACAAAGCTCCATGCTTTCGGTCCAATGGGATTAGAGGAACTCACCACCTCCAAATTTATTGTGTATGGTAATGGACAGATACGGTCGTAATGAAACCTCTGGAGAAAGTTAAAGCAGACAGCAATTCCCTGAATGAAAACTGATAACCGATACCTTATATCTTACAACAAGTGAAAAGGAGGAGTATGTGCGGATCGGGTTATTCGGTGGTACATTTAATCCGATACATTTCGGTCATCTCAGGTCCGCCGAAGAGATACGGGAGTCTTTTCAGCTTGGACAGGTCGTTTTTATCCCTTCAGCAATTCCTCCTCACAAAGCAAGTGAAAATATTATATGCCCCAATCATCGCGCAGAGATGGTGAAAATAGCAACAGAAGGAAATTCTTACTTTTCCGTCTCTGAAATTGAGATTGAGCGGCAAGGCAAATCCTATTCCATCGAAACCATCGATCATTTCAGTACAACGTATTATCCGGACGTGACTTTGTTTTTCATCATGGGTATAGATGCTTTCTCTGAAATAGATACATGGAAGGACTATAGAAGCCTCTTCTCACGATGCAATTTTGTGGTCACCACTCGACCGGGACATGTTCTTTCCAACCCGGCTGACATGATTCCCGCAGATATAAGAAACGAGTTCTCCTACATGTCTGATGAATCTAGGTTTATCCATCTTTCCGATTTCTCTGTGTATATGAGAGATGTGACTTCCATGGACATCTCATCGACCGTCATCAGGGAGAAAATCAAAGAGAACAGGTCGATTCGTTACTTTCTTCCGGACATGGTAATTAATTATATTGAAAAGCATAGATTATACACGATCTAGGATAATTTTGAGAAATTCAGATTTTAAAAATCTCACTGGAAATCAGCAGATGGAAACCAGAGTAAGAAAAAAGTCCAGGAGAAATATCGGAAAGACTATTGTCAACTTAATGAAAAGGAGGAATGTTATGTCTGAAGAGAAGGTGGGCAAAGTAGTCAAGTTCTTTGCAAAGCCCAGTGTAGCTGCTATAGAGGTAACGGAGGGCACCATCAAGATCGGAGACACTGTGCTGTTCAAAGGGCATACTACTGATTTTCAAGAAGTGGTGGGCTCGATGCAAGTGGACAATGCGTCCGTTGAAAAAGCTGAAGCAGGACAACTCGTCGGCATAAAGGTCAAAGACAGAGTCAGAGGCGGTGACATCGTATATAAAGTATCCGCTGAAGACTAGATTACAACTGACTCATTCTGAACTCCATTTCTAAATTGCTTCATTTTGCGCTTAAAAGTGGTTATTTTTACATGTAAATAGTTCACTGGCTCAAATTCTAACGGGAGGAGAAGTATATGCCTATCTCAAATAAGATAAAGACCGGTTTGGAAAGAGGTTCCTGGATAAGGAAAATGTTTGAAGAGGGAGACAGATTGAAAGCGGAATTGGGAGCAGACAATGTTTATGACTTTTCCCTGGGCAATCCTTTTGGGGAGCCCCCGGTAGAGTTCCAAGAGGAACTCAAGAGAATTGCAAATGACACAACTCCTGGGATGCATCGTTATATGCCAAATGCCGGCTATGTTGAGACGAGGGAGGTTATCGCACAGGTCCTGGGAGAAGATTCGGGGTTGAATATCACATGGGATAAGATAGTCATGACATGTGGTGCAGGTGGTGGTCTGAACGTTGTCTTGAAAGCCCTTATTGATCCTGGAGATGAAGTCATTGTGCTCACACCATTCTTCGTCGAGTACAGGTTCTACATAGACAACCATGCGGGCACATGTCGGGAAGTACCCACCAACAAAGAATTTGACATTGATCTGGAAGCGTTGGATAAGTCAATCACACAAAAAACAAGGGCTATTATTATTAACTCACCGAACAATCCGACAGGAGTAGTGTACAGTTCTGAATCCCTGAAAGGTCTGGAAGAGCTTCTCAAAAAGAAAGAAGAGGAGATGGGTACCACCATTTACATCATTTCTGATGAACCTTACAAAAAACTGGTCTATCACGGCTTAGAGGTTCCAAGCGTTTTTCAGTATATGAAAAACAGTATTATCGTTACATCCCACTCCAAAGACCTCTCAATTCCCGGAGAGCGGATCGGTTATATAGCTGTCAGCCCTCATGCTGCTGATGTTCAGGATATCATGAACGGCCTGACTTTCTGTAACAGAACTTTAGGATTTGTCAACGCACCTGCTCTGATGCAGAGAGCTGTATCGAAAATGCAAAGGGTCTGTGTGAATGTCAGTGATTATGAGCAAAAGGCTGACCTCTTTTATAACAACCTTATAGAGATGGGCTATGAGATGGTGAAGCCCCAGGGAGCATTTTACCTCTTTCCCAAGTCTCCAATTGAAGATGATGTGGCTTTTGTAAAAGAAGCTCAGAAAAAGAACATCTTGATCGTCCCTGGAAGTGGTTTTGGAACCCCTGGCTACTTCCGTATATCTTACTGTGTAGAGAAAAAGGTTATAGAGAATTCTCTTCCGGGTTTCAGAGAATTGGCAAAGGAATACGGTTTAATGAAACAATAGAACTGCAAGGGCAGGTGTGAAACCTGCCCCTATAGATATTGAAAAAGAGGTGAAAAATCACTTGGGTTATTTCAGGAAAAACATTGAACAAATGAAAGGGTATTGTCCTGGGGAACAGCCCCAGGGACGAGATTACATAAAACTAAACACAAACGAGAACCCCTATCCTCCTTCACCCAAAGTTCTTCAGGCGATACAGGCTGAGACAGGGGCTTCTATTCGTCTTTATCCTTCTCCCATGTCAGATCCTTTGAGGGCAAAGGCGGCAATAACATATGGAGTGAAACAAGAGAATGTCCTGGCCGGAAACGGCGCCGATGATTTGCTTTCCATAGTGGTGAGGTCTTTTGTGGACAAAGGAGATTTTGTGGTCCTTCCCGACCCAACCTATACACTCTATGATACATTAGTAACCATCCAGGAAGGGGAAGTATTAAATGTTTCCCTCAATGAAGACTTTGAAATTCCTGAAAATGAATTTGTTAAAAGTAAAGCGAGACTGACCTTTCTTCCAAACCCAAATGCTCCGTCAGGAATCTGTATTCCTGTGAATAAGATTGCAGGTTTTGCTAAAGAGTTGAACGGAATTTTGGTCGTGGATGAAGCATACACAGATTTCGCCAAAGAAAGCGCTATACCTTTGATTGACACGTATCCCAATATTATCATACTCCGCACATTTTCCAAGTCATTCTCCCTTGCCGGAATGCGTATCGGTTTGGCCTTTGCTGATCCTAAACTGATAGAAGGAATGGCAAAGGTAAAGGACTCATATAATCTCAATAGACTGAGTATTGTCGCTGGAATAGCCGCACTGGACGATATGTCGTGGATGGAAGAAAACGTAAAAAAAATAAAGAAAACAAGAAATGATCTCATTTCATCCTTGAATCGATATGGATTCAAGACATACTCATCCCAAAGCAATTTTGTTCTTGCAAGGATTCCCAACAGAAATTGCAGAGAGATCTATGAGGAACTTAAGAAAAGGGGTATTCTTGTCAGGTATTTTGACACGCCTCGATTACAGGACTGTATGAGAATTACTGTGGGCACGGATCATGAAATAACAAGATTTCTAGAAGAACTTTCCCATATACTTGGAAAACAAATGGCAGGCATTTGAAAGTGAGGGAAGGACCGATGAATGAAACAAGAAACGTGGGTATCAGCAGAGGGGATGCCCTCTCACTTTTGCATGAATACAT
Organism: Thermodesulfobacteriota bacterium; assembly: GCA_034190725.1. Classification (GTDB taxonomy): domain Bacteria; phylum Desulfobacterota; class UBA8473; order UBA8473; family UBA8473; genus JAXHSZ01. Next base: position 962 of record JAXHSZ010000579.1, on the reverse strand, counting down.
TGCAATGGATAACCTTCGCAAACATTGTCTGGCAACTGAAGTCATTATGAAAGCATTGGCCAAGAAACTGGGGCACAATGAGAACGCCTGGGGCATTGCAGGGCTCTTGCATGATCTGGACTATGAAGAGACGAAGGACAACCCAACCCAACATGGTCTGAAAACAGCAGAGATTCTTGATGCAAAAGGCGTTGATCCTGAGATCATTAAGGCCATTAAAGCCCATAATGCAGAGGCCTTAGGCATTTCAAGGGAGGATGATATTTCTTATGCCTTGACTTGTGCCGAATGCATAACCGGTTTGATTGTAGCTACAACTCTGGTGTATCCTGACAAAAAGATTACGAGTGTCAAAAGCAAATCAATATTGAAAAGAATGAAGCAGAAAGAATTTGCAAGAAATGTCAGCAGAGAGCTTATCAAAGAGTGTGAGAAAATCAATATGACACTGGAAGAGTTCGCAGAACTGAGCCTTCAAGCGATGCAGAGTATTGATGAAGATTTGGAGCTATGATTTAAAAAACCGTAAAATGGGAACCGTGAATGGATATCATTTCCAGAGAGGAAGAGTTAATATATTGATCTAAAAAGTTCAGTCGGGATCAGTCTCCATAAGGATTCAATAAAGTGAATGAAAAAGGGGGCCAGAACCGCATCCTTTATCCATTTCTCACTCCCAAAGACGGGGTACTTTGTTACGAATAATAAAGCGACACCGACAATAATTCCTCCCCTGAGAAAGCCGAATACTCCCCCACCCAATCGATCGACTCCCCCCAGTTGGGCTATTTGAATCAACTTCCTTATGAGTATTCCCATAAAGATGAAAAATGCCCCAATAAAAAAGAATATTATGATAAAACTGAGCAAATGAGCGGCGTTTGAGTTCTTGATGAAATGGAGGAGGATTTTGGCTCCATCAGGATAGGATCTGGTGGCTATGATTATCCCCACAATCAGAG
>JAXHSZ010000578.1:0-9163 GCA_034190725.1 Thermodesulfobacteriota bacterium | reverse complement strand
TCGAACCGAGAGGAGGTTACGAAGAAGCGAGGCCAGGCTGGCTGAAGCACAACGCATCGCCCATTTGGGGAATTGGGACTGGGACATCGTCAACAATGATCTTTGCTGGTCAGATGAAGTTTATCGCATCTTCGGCATAAAACCTCAGGAATTCGAAGCAACCTATGAAGCGTTTCTAGATCATGTACACCCTGATGATAGAGATTTAGTCGATAACGCTGTGGATGAATCCCTCTTCGGGAATACGCAATACAGTATAGATCATCGCATCATCCTCCCGGATGGTACGGAGCGTATTGTTCATGAACAAGCAGGTATTATCTTCGACACTTCTCGGAAGCCGATAAGAATGGCCGGTACCGTTCAGGATATTACAGAGAGCAAACGCGGTGAAGAAGCATTGACAGCAGAGCGTTACAGGTTATTTTCCCTTTTAGAGGAACTTCCTGGATTCGTGTATCTTCAAGCTCCTGATTATTCAATCCGCTTTTGCAATCGCTATTTTCGGGAGCAATTCGGCAAACCCGAAGGGAAACAATGTTATGAGGTTCTTGGAAGACGCAAAGAGCCATGTAAAAACTGCAGAGCATTTCAAGTATTTGAAACAGGGATGCCCCAGCAATGGGAGTGGCTGGAACCCCATAAAAAACGCACCTATCAGATTTATGACTACCCCTTCAATGATGTGGATGGTTCCCCTCTTGTATTGGAGTTGGGAGTTGATATCACCGAGCGGAAGCGAGCTGAAGAAGCATTGCAAAAGTCTGAGACGGAGCTTCGTCGCCTTTCTTCACAACTTCTTACGGCCCAGGAGGAAGAAAGAAAAAGGATTGCTTTGGAGCTTCATGACGGAATCGGACAGACATTGAGTGCTATTAAATTTAAAGTGGAGACCGTCCTAAGAGAAATGGATCAGGGAAATTCGGATGAAGTCTCCAAATCCCTGGAACACCTTGTCCCAATGATTCAAGAGGCTATTGAAGAAACCCGGATAATCTCAGCGAACTTGAGACCTTCCATCCTGGATGATCTGGGTATCTTGGCTACAATATCTTGGTTGTGTCGAGAAGTTGAGTCTATTTATTCATCAATTCATATAGAAAATGAGATCGAAATAAACGAAAAGGATGTTCCTGACTCCCTGAAGACTGTAATTTACCGGATATTGAGGGAAGCCCTGAATAATTCGGCTAAATACAGTCGGGCAAACCTGGTTTGTCTTTCGTTGAAACGGGAGGGGCCTAATCTGTTTTTGACTGTCAAAGACAATGGTATGGGATTTAATGCGGAAGACGCAACATTTCTGGAGTCATCGAAGAGAAGGTTGGGTCTGACCAGTATGAAGGAGCGAACGGAACTTTCTGGTGGTGCATTTTCTATCACATCACAGAGAGGTGCAGGAACGACCGTACGCGCATCATGGTCTGTGAAAGGAGAAAGTAAAAAGAAGACTTTATACAGAAAGCTGAAATATCTATCGCAATCTTCAAGTTTATGAGTCCAGGTTCTGTGATATTCATCTTTCGGGTTTCTCTTGCCTAAAGATTGAATTCTTTATTATCTCTTAACCAGGCCTTTTTCTATTGCAAAAGCTGTCAAACCAACGGCGCTATGAATATTCAACTTCCTCATAAGGTTTGCACGGTGTTTCTCAACTGTTTTTGGACTGATACAAAGATAATCGGCCACTTCTTTATTTTTGTGTCCCTCGGCAATGAGTTTTAAAATCTGTCGCTCTCGTTGCGTAAGAGTATCATACACGGATTTTGTCTTAGAGCCTTCTCTTCCTTCGAGATACCCTTCGATCACTTTTTCCGAAACATCAGAACTCAAATAACGTTTGCCGGTCAAAACGCGTTTAATGGCCATCACCAGTTCTGAGTGGCTGACATCTTTTAACACATACCCATCAGCTCCCCCACGAAGAGTCTCAGCAATGTATTCCTCAGCCTTATGAACCGTTAGAACCAGGATCTTTATCTCGGGATTTCGGGTTTTAATCTCCTCTATGGCCTCGAGTCCATTCATTCCCGGCATGGAGAGATCCATAAGAACGAGGTCGGGACAGAGGTTTTCAACACACCGAACAGCATCACGACCATCACTTGCCTCCCCTACAATCTCAAAATCCGGATCAGAAGATAGCAGAGCTCGCAGCCCTTCCCTGAGTATTGTATGGTCTTCGGCAATGACGATTCGATACAAGCTTTTCATGACTTGTCCCTTTCATTCTGTCTCACATCAAGCGAATACATGTACTCAGATCAACAACATTGCTCATAGGGCCTGTACAAAAACAACTTAGAATTTTGCATTTCATTTTCTGGGCATCTTTGCACACTCCTCAATCACAAAATTCTCGAAATAGGTGCTCCTGTTCCTATGGTTTTGCTCAATCGGGAGCATACAAATAGTACCTGAATACAGGCGTCAATAATACTCATTTATTTCTGCACAGATCCTTAATCATCGGTACACATACTTTAAATTGAATTGTGGAGCCTACTCATTTTTCCCACCGTTGAAATGGGGGGTCTCTATGTATAGCAGATATGTGCTTGGATACAGGGCCTCAATATCATACAAACTTTTAATCCTACAAGCTTAAATATGGAGTTATTCATCACTCTCATGATACAGCACTTTTGTCTAAAATATACGGTGTAGACCCTATTTACCATATCAAAGCATTCTTGTAAAGTGAGATTAAATTCATGAGCAGTCTCTATCAGTCTCGACTCCAAATGACAAAAAACATCATACTAGATTGATCAATCAGGATGATAAATAGTATCCCGATCAAAAAGCATGAGATGTGAGGACCATAAGGATTGTGGAGCCGAGATAAAAGACAGTGTTGACAAGACTTAGAAGGGCACCGATTGAAAGGAGGCCTACAAACATTCTGGATGAACCATAAGTAGTGCCCATCCATAAATGGCTATTTTTTGCAACATCTGTATAAGACTCTGATTTTAATCCTCCAAAAAAGGAATGTATTTCAGTGATTAAAGTCTTCGTCTTTCCTGACTCTGCGAAAAATATCTCATTTCTGGATGGACACCCGTTATCTTGAGAAAGGGTAGATCATGAATGAAAAGGCAAATCCCATACCCAGACTGGGAGAAAGAAACCTGTATTGCCCATACTATGACGATTGCCTGGACCATGCAGTCAAACATCGATGGCAATCGTGGAACTGTTTTCAATGCTCGAACAAATCCATGCAACAGACAATCACTGTGTATGAATGCAGGGTAGACAATTCGGACTTATACTACAATGTGTCACCAGAAATCGCCAGACGAATCGAGGAGTATTCTCTTGATTAATTCTATTTGTTCACGCTCAAAAAGGTGTATCATTCGGTACTCACAATGGTCAAAGCTTTAATTATTGAGGATAATGACTATTTCCGTGAGACACTGAGAGACCTTTTACGTTCCGAATTTCCCTGTGTAACATTTGAAGAGGCAGGAGATGGTGACGAGGCTTTACAAAAAATCGAGGTTCTTTGCCCTGAACTTATTCTCATGGACATCAAATTGCCTGGAGAAAGTGGTCTGGAGATAACCAAGAAGGTAAGGCAGTCTTTTTTAGAAGTCACCATCATCATTCTTACGAATTACGATCTCCCTGAATATCGTGATGCTGCACTTTTGCATGGAGCGAATTACTTTCTTTCTAAGGGCTCATCATCTACTGAAGACATAATACAACTGGTGGACTCAGTTATAAAGGACATGAAATAGGATAATAATATCGATATGTAAAAATAACCCTCCATTTCTTTAATGATAGATCGACGGAGCTGCCTTTTTATGACTTTTTTATTGACTCATGAAGGACGAAATACTATCGATTCAGCGTGCCTATTCCTTTTCGGAGCATGAATGAAGCCAAAAAAACAGTCGGTCGATCCACACCTCTTCACTTCACAAAAAAGATAAATGTTGACGCTACTTTCCGCTGATATCCGAAGAAGGCTATTCTAATATTCATTTTGAGTTTTTTTTCGAGCCCCTTAATCAATAATAAAAAATTCGCCAAAGGCTCAACTTCAATATCGTTACCTTGGGGAAGCATAAAAACTGAAAAGCATACTTTCGTTCAAAAAGTATTGAACAGGTCACAAATTACCATACAGTGTTCATTAGTATAGTAAATTTTTTTGTCTGTTGTTGCCTGTATTTTTTTTACCTCTATATGCTTTTTGGGTGTATTCCATACATCCTGCTGTGTTTCAATGAATTTAAAGATTGGAGATTCCGTCTCTCACACATCGAATTTGTGTGACGGTTTTGTTCATAACTATCTTCATGGCTTGAATGCCGAAGATCGGTCTCTGTTAGAAGGGAGGTAAAGATGATGTATATCAATCAAAATAACGGAACTGCCCGAGTAGACCTTTTGGGAGATCTCAATAAATCAAATATTCTTCCTATCAAAGAAGACATTCTTCAAATGATGCGTTCAGATATAGAGGCTGTAGAATTCAATTTTGCGAAAGTTGAGAATATGGATGCCCCGGCAATGGCAATAATCGTTATTGTTGTGAAACAATTACTCAATAAAAAGATCTCATCAAGAGTCAAAGGATTAACTAAAGAATGCAATGAGTTGGCCAATTTTTTAGGTCTTCATATGATTGCGGATGTTGAGCGAGAAGTTTAGGCCCATGGAGTTTTCATTACAACTATTATAAAGGAAATGAAAAAAGGAGGGGACGCAACATGAAAGAAATCTTGGCTATGATTATGGCAGGAGGCAATGGAGAAAGGCTCCATCCACTGACCACGGATAGAGCCAAACCAGCAGTACCCTTCGGGGGAATATACCGTTTAATTGACTTTACATTGAGCAACTGCATCAATTCGGGTGTACGACGAATAGTCGTTCTCACACAGTACAGGTCTCTCTCCCTACACAGACATTTGAGTTTAGGATGGAATATTTTGAACCCTCAGCTCGATGAATATATTCTCCCCATCCCTCCTCAGATGAGGTTCGACGGTGATTGGTACAAAGGGACGGCAGATTGCATATATCAAAACCTGAACTTCGCCGACACAGTGAATCATGAATATTTCCTGGTTCTCTCCGCTGACCACATCTACACAATGGACTACTCAAAGATGCTCATGTTTCACAAAGAAAAGCGTGCTGATGTTACTGTGGCCACAACACAGATAGATCAGAGTGCGGCATCTGAATTCGGGATTATGAAAGTAGATGAAGAAGGAAAAATCGTTGGATTTGAAGAGAAGCCGAAAAGAATCATGTCATTGCCCCATAGTCAACAAACCATCTCTGCAAATATGGGTGTTTATATCTTTAACAATGATATATTAAGAGAATTTCTGGAAGATGATGCTCACAAAGACACCCATCATGATTTTGGCAAGAACATCATCCCTGAGATGATCCCTAGGGTTTCCGTCTTTGCGTATGACTTTCGGAAAGATGGGAATAAAAGGCCTGAGTACTGGAGGGATGTAGGAACTCTTGATGCCTACTTTGAGGCAAACATGGATCTGATAGGGCCGGATCCTGAGTTCAGCCTGTACAACCCAAACTGGCCGATTCATACTCATCAGGGACAGTATCCCCCTGTTGAGATTGTCTCTTCCAATGAATTTACCGGCAAAAAGTCGGGAGTCTGCCTGAATTCCATTCTTTCCGGAGGATGCATCATAAGTGGCGGGAGGGTAGAAAACTCTGTTCTCTCACCCCAGGTCCAGGTCCACAGTTACTCTCGTGTGAGTGAATCCGTTTTAATGGAAGGTGTTGAAGTAGGAAGATTTTCTAAGATCAAGAAAGCTATTGTTTGCGAAGGTGTAAAGATACCTCCTGGAACTGTGATAGGGTACAATGAAGAAGACGACAAGAAGCGCTTTTTTGTGAGTAATTCAGGAATTGTGGTCATTTTCAAAGATAATGATTTTCCATCCTTACGAGAAGATACAGTCAGGTTACAAAGGCTTATTGACGGCAGTCATCTCCGATTATTAGAGGGTTGATCCCCTCCGATTCAGATTCCATACATTTGGTTGAAAATTCAGACAATAGTTCAGCTTTTTGAAAAGAGTCACTACAACTACAATATGTACTTTCCATTTTTTGCAGCCGGATGTATGGAATTTTTCTTTTCAATACAAAAAAATGATCTCATACCATATATACCCCTCCTTGCTTTTTGATTTTTGTCCTCCCTTCTTATCTTGACATCCTCTTTTACTTGTATTACCCTCATGAAAAATCTCTTCAGGTGCAAATATCAGACCTTTATTGTATACTTACAATTGAAACAGAGTAAAAAAGGTCAATTGCTGAAAAACAATAAAAACCCTCAATTCTGTTTCAAGACCAGAGATGATATCTACAACATTCGACAATTTGCAACATGAAAAAGCACATGTTTAATCATAATGACTTGAACCAGATCATGGCCCGGGGAATGACCCAAGAGCAGGTCATGTTGCAGTTAGAGATGTTCAAGAAGGAAGCTTCATACGCGAAGTTGGATCGACCATGCACTATCGGTGATGGTATTCGGGTTTTGAAGAAAGACGAAATTCAAAAACTCACATTACTTCACAAAGATGGCGCATCTAAAGGCCGCCTTTTAAAATTTGTACCTGCATCCGGTGCAGCCAGCCGAATGTTCAAATTTCTCCTTCAGTTGAAAGAGACCGACCCGGCGTTTCATCGAGATAATTTTTTAAAAAAGGCGGAAGAACACGATAAACAAGCAAAAGAGATTATCTCTTTTATGGACGGAATCAGACAATTTGCTTTTTTCGATGGATTAGAGACTCATATGGACAATTCCGGCATTGATATGGAAACTCATATACAACAGGGTTTGTTTCAAGATATCATTGACTCCTTGCTTGGCTCTCAAGGTCTTGGATACTCTGATATTCCAAAAGGTTTGATCAAGTTTCATAAATATCATGAAGGGAGTCGGACAGCGTTTGAAGAGCATCTGATGGAAGCTATAGATTATATTCAGGATGAACAAGGGATCTGTCGTCTCCACTTCTCTGTTTCCTCAGAACATCGCAGAAGATTTGAAGAGCTTTTAAAAGAGGTCGCACCTCATTATGAACAGAAACATAATGTGACATTTCAGGTGAAATTTTCTCTCCAGAAAAGCTCTACGGATACTATTGCCGTAGAAATGAACAACAGACCTTTCCGTAACAAGCAAGGGAATCTGCTGTTTCGACCTGGAGGACACGGTGCGCTTATAGAGAATTTGAATGACATGAAGGGCGATATTATTTATATAAAGAACATTGATAATGTGGTACAGGACAGATTAAAAGGCCCTACTTTTTTCTGGAAGAAGGTTCTTGCCGGATGTCTTATTAAAACACAACTCATGGTCTTTGATTATTTGGAGAGACTGGCCGAAGGAAAACCTGACAGAGGCTTTATTGACCAGCTTATGGACTTTGCAAAACAAAGTCTCTGTATACCACCGCTGAGTGACTGGAGTGTTATGTCTCTTACTGATAAAATGAAGTTTCTCTATGAAAAACTCAACCGTCCCATAAGGATCTGTGGTATGGTGCTGAATGAGGGAGAGCCTGGGGGTGGCCCTTTCTGGGTAAAAGGAAAAGATGGGTGTGAATCCCTCCAGATTGTAGAGAGTGTACAGGTTGATCCGCAGTCAGATGAACAACAAGCAATATTGGCTTCCTCAACACACTTCAACCCAGTAGATATTGTCTGCGGAGTTCGAAATTACAAGGGGGATCCCTTTGATTTAAAAAATTTCGTGGATACAGATGCTGTATTTATCTCCAGGAAGTCGCAGGGCGGTCAGGATTTGAAAGCATTGGAACTTCCCGGCCTTTGGAACGGAGCCATGTCCGATTGGATCACGGTCTTTGTAGAGGTTCCCATAGTCACTTTTAATCCGGTAAAAACTGTAAATGATTTACTTCGTAAGGAACATCAGCCGGCATAGTGCCCGTTGAAAAATGAGATGTTTTCTGCAAGGTCAAGGAAGACGAAGATTTTAACCGCAGGAATACATTGAGTATTTTGAGGATTAAAATCTGAATCTGATGCAGAAATTGGGAAAAATAGCAGTTTTCGTTCAGGCACTATGTAGGGGGAGACTACAATGTGTTTTTACATCTGAGTCTGACGTAGTGATTGCAAAAAATAGTTTTTTATGAATGGGTACTAAAGAGAGATATAATATTATGTGGAGGAGGGAGGAAAAATGGAGAAGGAAATTCTTTTAGAAAAGAAAGAAAGCGTGGCTTTAATAACCTTAAACAGGCCGGAAGTTCTAAACGCCTTTAGTTTTGAGATGAGAGAGGGATTGGCTGTAACTTTTGAGAGCCTGGCAGAAGATGATGATGTACGCGCAGTAGTGATTACAGGAGCAGGGCGCGCCTTCTCAGCAGGGGGAGATATTAAAGGCTGGGGAGACCTGAAAGATGAAAACAAGATGAAAAAAATAATGGGTTTTGTTCACCAGGCTCTGAAAAGCATCACAACTATGCACAAACCCGTTATTGCTATGGTAAACGGTGATGCAGTAGGTGCAGGATGCAATTTAGCCCTCGCCTGTGATATGGTCATTGCATCAGAAAATGCTCGTTTTGGAGAGGTTTTTGTACGCATAGGACTTGGACCTGACTGGGGAGGTGCTTTTTTTCTGCCACGTTTGATCGGTATGGCCAAGGCAAAGGAACTCCTCTTTACCGGCAAGATAATTACTGCACAACAAGCCCTAGAAATGGGTCTTATCAATAAAGTTGTGCCTGCGGATGAATTGGAATCAACCACAATGAAGCTTGCACAAAAACTCTCCCAATCTGCTACAAGGGCAATAGGCATGACAAAGAACTTTTTGCATAAAACATGGCTGATGGATCTTGAAGAAGCATTGGAATATGAGGCATTCATGCAGAAAGAACTTATGAAGACCACTGATCACCAGGAGGCTGTCAAAGCATTTCTCAATAAGACAAAACCGACCTTTTCAGGGAAATAGTTGTTGCATTCCATGTGATCATGCGTGATCTTTTTTGTCAAATTCTTCCTTACCCTGAATATTGTTTATTATGCTAACCGTGATGAATATAATTCCGGAATCAGAATAAAGAACTCAGCAAATGTGGGAGACATACTGTGATTT
>JAXHSZ010000577.1:0-2882 GCA_034190725.1 Thermodesulfobacteriota bacterium | reverse complement strand
GCACCCAAAGCCACTACTCCATCCAGACTGGGGTTTGTAAGGAAATTGAGTTCATTTCCATCATAGATTCGAAAGCCCCTTCTCGCTCGCACCGCTCTGGCATAATTCATAGCCCTTTTCAGGCCTCCAACATGTATAATACCAATAATCTGGTCGTTCTCACTCATTTGTTTTAAAATATTCGTTCTTATATTTTTCCGTTTTAAGTTTTTCTTCAGCTCTGATATCAAGAATGGATTATTGTATAAGACAAAAGGAAGTGAACTCAACCTCCCAAAAGCGTTATAAAGACCTGATAGACCCTTGTTGCTATGATGCCACAATGGACAATCGAGGAGGAAAATATCACCTTTGTAATTCAGATCTTTGAAACTCCTCTCCACATGGATGATGTTTTCTCCGGTCTGGTCCTCGGTATTACCGGTGATGCTGAGAAAGAGGGGAATTCTCCCATTCACTATCTCCATACTTGCTCTTATCAATTCCATTCTTTTCCGGTTGTCGAGGGAAAAACCCTCGCCTGTATCTCCCGATCCGATCAGGACCAGATGAAGATCATTCATCATATGTTCCAACAAAGTCTTGAGACTCTCTTTGTCTATATTAAGGTTTGGATCTAAAGGGGTTATCAGAGCACTGATCAGTCCCTGAGGTGATTGGTCGGTCATGGTATCCTTTCTAAGGGCGAAACTTGAACTCACCTCTTCCCAAGAGATCATGGAGGTGGATCACCCCCTTGATCCTCATATTCTTATCTACAATTGCCAGGGATGTAATTCTCTGACTCTCCATCTTTTCAAGGGCCTGCCCTGCGAGTTTGTCTTCATCTATGGTCTTTGGATCCTGGGTCATGATCTCAGTAATAGGCCTATCCAGGATGTTTCCCTTGTGTTTGATGATTCTCCGGAGATCACCGTCAGTGATGATACCCTTTAAAACATCATGTCCATCTGTCACAAGCGTAAGCCCCAGATCCTTTCTGTTCATCTCATCTACAGCTTCTCTTAATGGCTGCTCCTCGTGGACAATAGGGACCTTATTCCCTGTGACCATGACATCCCTGACCTTCACCATTAACCTCTCTCCGAGACTTCCACCAGGGTGAACACGGTGAAAGTCTGTTTTTTTAAACTGGCTTTTCTGAAGGAGAGCCACTGCTAAGGCGTCACCCATAGCAAGGGTAGCAGTAGTGCTGGCAGTTGGAGCCAGACCAAAGGGGCAAGCTTCCCTTTCAACCCCAATATCTATAATCACATCACTGCTCTCTGCGAGAGTGGATTCTCTATCCCCCGTAAAAACGATCAGTTTGGCACCTATTCTCTTTACAATGGGGATAATTGAATTGACTTCTTCCGTCTCTCCGCTATTGGATATTGCAAGGACGATGTCATCCTTCATAACTATACCCAAATCACCGTGCATTCCTTCCACCGGATGAAGGAACAATGCCGGTGTTCCTGTACTGGTCAGTGTGGCTGCAATTTTCCTTCCTATTAATCCTGATTTGCCAATACCTGTAACCACAACCCTCCCTTTGCAAGCAAAGATGAGATTCACTGCTTTGGTGAAATTTTTATCCACTCGGCCTATGAGATTTTGTATTGCCTCAGCTTCTATCTGAAGGACTTCTTTGGCTTGCTTGATCACCATTTGGATTCAATCCATATCAATAAAAATTATGCGTATTTAACCTAAATTGAACGATTCTTTACTACTGCGAGGTCATATCTTACTGAATCTGAAAATCTGAAGCAAGAAACACTTCGAACCGAACTCACTGAAGGGTTGGCCTCACTTCCGTCCGCTTCGAATCGTTTTTTTCTCCATATTCAGCAAGCTACATCCTCTCGTGACGGAAAGAATCGCTCAATTTAGGTTAAATTCTTTTCTGTCCAACAATTCCTGTATGAGCAGTGCGTTTTTCCTGGCAGATCCTCTATTTACCATAACCGCTTTTTTCCCTGCTTCACCTAATCGCAGAAGCCTTTCAGGTTCTTGCATGAGTTGAAGACTTCCTTGCACCAGGTCATCAGCTCCATTCACCTCTATTCCAGCTCCTGCTTGTTCCAGAAGTTCTTTGGCATCCAAAAAATTTTCCATAGAAGGACCGTAAAATACCACCTTTCCCCATACCGCTGCTTCCATTACATTATGCCCTCCCAAGGGAACAAGACTTCCTCCACAGAAGATTATCGTTCCAACACTGTACATCTTGAATAAATCTCCTATGGTATCGATCAGCACCACTTGTTCGTTCTGACGGATCTTGCCCTTGTTCAAATCCGTCATAAGAACGAATCTCAGTTTCTTTTTACGAAGCAACTTTTCAATGTCCGATTTCCTCTCTATATGACGGGGTGCCAAGATCATCACCATGTCCGGATAGATACTGATGAGTCTCACATAGGCTTCGATAATGATCTCTTCTTCTCCGTTCCTTGTGCTCCCCGCAATGAAGACTTTATCTTCGTCTGAGATATGTAATACGGTTCTTACTTCTTTTTCAAAACAAGGATCAATCTGGTCCGCCAGTCTGTCGTACTTGGAGTTGCCATTGACATTCACCCTCTCAGGAGGAGCCCCCATGGCGATTATCCTTTCCGCATCGTTCTCACTTATCATACTCATCATATCCAGATTTTGAAGAACGACTCTCATAAAGGGTTTTGCCTTCATATACCTGCCAAATGATCTCAAAGATATTCTGCCGTTCACCATAATGATCATTATGTCTGACTTTTTCGCCACACGAAGAAAATTAGGCCAGATCTCAGTTTCCGAAACAACAAATATGTCGGGGGCCACAGCCTTCAACACTCTTTTTACAACCCACCAAAAATCAAAGGGAAAATAGAGGTATGAAGAGACATCCTTTAAAGTCT
>JAXHSZ010000576.1:0-31827 GCA_034190725.1 Thermodesulfobacteriota bacterium | reverse complement strand
CGACGAAAAAAGCGTGCCCAGGAAATACCTTCATTGCCAGATATCCGACATAAAATAGCCAAATGTTTGATAAGAATGTTGATTTAGTATATTTTATTTAAATGTCGGAGTAGTACTAATTACAGATTGTTTGAGGGTGCTTGCAACCGAGTTATCTCCAATTTGGGGTAGGGAACTTAGAATATTCAGAATGAATTAAGCCCTGAGGAAAGGATTATTAAAATCCTAAAATTGCTTCTATTTTGAGTTAACTGTGTAGTTCGAAAATTTTTTGTAATCATTTCTTTACAAGTTGAAAGTGAAAGGAGAAAGAGCAATGAAAACGAATTTGAAGATTATGAAAATGGTGTCAATTTTGTCTATGATTTTAATCTCTATGTATATTGTTGGATGCGATGGTGGAGGGGGAGGAAGTGGTGGTGGCGGAGGAAGTGGTGGTGGCGGAACTCCTGGTGATATTTCTTATACAGGGATTACCACCCAGGCTACTATAGATGAAAATAATGCCGAAGACCTAAGCATAGGGTCATTTCAAGGTGTTGAACTGGGTACGGTTCCATTGGATGGATTGGGCGCCAATCAGACCTTGACAAGAGGATATAGCAGATGCCCTTATCTGTTGAAAGTGTCACAAGCATTAGAGAAGTCCATTCGTCAGATGGACTTGATGTCTGGATCCAATGGCACGTTCTTCAGTTCCATTTACACTGTGACAGACACGGTTAATGGAGATTGTGGAGGCAGTTGTTCTCATGTATTTGAAATCAATGATGAAACTGGTGAATCCTCCGGCACTTTAAATTATGATAGCTTCTGTTCTGGAGGTATCACTCTCTCAGGGGACGCAAATTTTTCTGGTGAGTTTGATTTTGATACTGAAGATTTTTTAAACTTCAGCTTATCCTTCTCCAACCTCACCGCGACCTCGGACAGCAATTCTTTCACTATGAACGGCGCCATCTCATGTGATCTTACTGGTTCTCCTACTACTTTTACTATAACGATTTTGGTGCAAGATAATACTACAGGGAAAGTGTTCTGGATTAAGGACTACAACTTGACCTTAAACGAAGAGGAGAGTTATGGGCAATTTGAGATATCTGGATATTACTATCATCCGGATTATGGCTACGTTGTTATATCGACATCTGCTCCGTTTTTAATATACGACGGTGACGACTCTCCATCCGAGGGTGTCTTGGTTATTACAGGTAATATAGGGAGCCAGGGCGGCAGTACAATGTCACAGGTAACAGTACTTTCTTCAACGATGTATTACATTGAGGTGGATACAAATGGTGACGGTTCTTACGATTGGGATTTATACACAGGGGACGTAAGCAATGAGGTACAGATTGATTGGGCCAGCACATCCACCGGTGTTTATTCGTATTACTGGGGAATTATGATAGGCATCAAAATATATTGGGACTTTGAAGTTACAAGTGGTTCCGGAAACATTGTAATAACCGTGCGTACAGAAGGACCCTCTGGTACTATGAAAGAAAAAACAGCCTATTTTTATGTGGAGGAAGGAAATCAATATACTCTTTATACATACGTTGATTTATATACAAGCAGTGAAGATTGTCTCACTAGCGAATATAGTGTTGTTTTTAGTTCCTCATGCGATTCATCTGAATATGCATTCTGGTTAGGTACGTCCGGGGGTAAATGTAATAAACCTGGCGGAATAAATGAAATTAGCCTGAATTAGTACAAAAAAAAGCTCGGATAGAAGGACAATCAGCAAATTATTTTTTCATAGGGCAGGGATTTCAAAATGTAGAAATGCATTCTTCTGTAAAACAGCAAACAGAAATAAAGCGCTCTCTATTTGCGCAGCAAAATGACGGAACGTGAACAAATGCGCTGGCTATGCATGCGTGGCAAACGGCTTTTCTGAGCGCAGTTTTATCGTCTGAAGCCAATAGGGCATTTAAGCTACAGATTTCTTCGCACCAAAAGCAAAGTTAGTCGTTGAGGTGGATGGTTCTCAATATACTGAATAGATCCATGCCGTGAGGGATAAACAAAGAGATAAATATCTGGCTACCCTTGGAATACAGGCATTGCATTTCAATGGCAGAGAGGTGATTAAGAATACCGATTCGGCGGTTGAGGTGATTTTGCGGTCTGTGGAAGAAAGCCTAGCTTAGGGAATCCACCTTTACAAAAGGGGGACTTTCGGGATTCTCTATTCAAGAAAATGTGCAATTTAGGGAGAATGTAAAGTAAGCGCTTATGAGGTGGGTAAAAAGAGCACAAGGAATTAATAAGGAAATCCAAACCAGTGAATGAGGTTTTCCAGACCACAAAATAGGAGGTATTGTTATGAAGAGAATAGACTGCCAAAGAATAACGACAATAGTCCTAACATGCTTAATAATCATTTGTTCCTTTGGTTACTCAGCCACCGGATCAGTTAAATTTGAAGGGAATAAGAAAGAGATTGTAAATAAGGCATATTCAGCCCAGATTCCATTTATAGAAAATAAGGGCCAATTATAAGAGAATGTCGTCAGGTATTACTCAAAAACCCTTGGAGGAACTGTATTTATTGCAAGAATTGGACAAATTTTCTATTCTATTCCAAGATTTGAAGAAAGAAATAATACCAAGGGATGGTTGGTTAAAGAGAGCCTGATTGGGGGCTCTGTCTCTCAAGTCAAAGGCGAGAGCAATGCTTTGACAAAGGTGAATTGCTTCACGGGACAAGACCCTTCCAAATGGAGAAGAAGAATTTCAACTTACAATATGGTGAGTCTCGGAGAAGTTTATAAAGGGATAGAGTTAAAGCTCAAGGCTCATGGTGGTAATGTTGAGAAGCTTTTTTATGTAAAGCCCGGTGCTGATCCAGGTCGTATAAGGGTAAGGTTAGACGGTGTAAATGCGCTCACTGTGAATGAGTCTGGAGAGCTTGAGATTGAGACAGATCTTGGAGTTATGAAGTTTACAAAGCCTGTTGCATATCAGGAAGAAAAGAGTAAAAAAACGTATGTTCAGGTTGCCTATGCAGTAAAGGGCTGTGAATACGGATTTGACGTGGATGATTTTAACAGGGGAAAAGGGCTAGTCATCGACCCCCTGCTTGCTTCTACATTCTTTGGAGGAAGCTATAGTGATGCTGCTTTTTCGCTGTCTATGGACAGGGACGGTAATGTCTACGTGGCAGGACACACTGTCTCATCGGACTTTCCAACGACCCCAGGTGCTTATTGAAACAGTTTATTCTAATCACGACATTTTTGTATCAAAGTTTGACAGCAGTCTTGAAAATCTCCTTGCCTCTACTTTCATAGGCGGCAGTGATTATGATTATCTTGAGGCGCTGTATGTGGACAGCAGCGGAGCTGTTTTTGTGGCAGGCTATACCTACTCATCGGATTTTCCAACGACAGTAGGCGCGTATGATACGACTCTCAATGGATCTCTTAATGACGTCTTTGTGTCAAAGTTTGATAGCAATCTTGAAAATCTCCTTGCCTCCACTTTCATCGGAACTGCTAACCATGGTGAAATCGCTACTTCTCTGTCCCTAGGCAGCAGTGGGGATGTTTACGTGGCCGGCTATACCGGCTCATCTGACTTTCCAACGACAGTAGGCGCGTACGACACAACGTACAATGGTGGTAACTACGACATATTTGTATCGAGACTTAACAATGATCTTGAAAATCTCCTTGCCTCCACTTTAATTGGAGGTAGTGATGATGATATAGCTAGATCTCTTTGCCTAGACAGCAGTGGGGCTGTTTACGTGGCCGGCTATACCCACTCATCTGACTTTCCAACAACTGAAGGAACCTACAATACAAGCAGTAGTCCCAGTAACTGCTTTGTATCAAAACTTGACAGCAATCTAGACACAACATCAGCTACAGTAACCGGCACTTTAACCTTGCCATCGGACGCAAACGGAACAGAGTATTTTGTGATCATTGACAATGATACTGATGGTGACAACGGTTACATTGCGGCTACTTCTGATACCTGTGGACCTGGAACCACGGTAGATTATCCAATTAGCAACGTACCTGCCGGAACTTACTATATCTATGCTTGTGTTCGTATTGTAAGCACTCATGATTCCCCCCCGGAAAGTGATGATTTTTTTGGCTTTTACGGGACGGGCAATTCTGTGCCAACTGAACCCAATGCTGTTATTCCATCTTCAGGTACAGTAAGCTTTGATATCACCCTGGGCATAATGGATAGCAGTAGCGGCATCGATGATGTCGGCGATAATGACGACGGATCGTCTGGGTGCTTCATCGCTACTATGGCCTATGCATCACCCATGGCACATAATGTGAAGATACTGAGGGATTTTATAGATGTCTCTTTACTTAGAAATAGACCGGGCAGGCTTTTTGCCAGGTTTTATTA
Organism: Thermodesulfobacteriota bacterium; assembly: GCA_034190725.1. GTDB lineage: Bacteria > Desulfobacterota > UBA8473 > UBA8473 > UBA8473 > JAXHSZ01. The sequence goes on along the minus strand of JAXHSZ010000576.1, from coordinate 27,438 downwards.
TAAATAATAGTCCACCACTGGCAGACTTTATCTCGAACAACGATGATCTAAGGGGAGTTGTCAGATGCACCCTTTACCCTGCAGTCAAACTGAGCTATGTTGCATTGCATACTTCATTTGCACAAAAGATATTAATAATGCTTTTGCCGTGGGTGGTAGTAAGCTCGGTTTTACTGTTGATGTGGCGTAGGATGAAGGATGGTTTGGGTGATGGGACTAAAACATAGCAAAAATGACGAACTATCTGGGAAGGAGGAAGAACCTATTGATGATTGGCAAAGTTTATTGCATGTGCCTTGTGACCGGCCATGCCGGTGGTAATGACTTAACATTTTGACATCCCCTCTTCAAATCATCTTTACATGTTCCTCAATCCAAAAATCCTCGAAATAGGCACTCCTATTTCTGCACTTAAAATCTTCGTCTTCATTGATTTTGCAAAAAATATCTCATTTCTGGACAGATACTCAATAATCAGTCTAAATCTTTTCTGAAATTGGACGATATAATTAATATAAAGATGTAACATTTTTATAGAATAAAACAAGAAAGAGGTCTCTGCTTTCCCGGGGTCCTACAGAGGTATTGATGCACATTAGAGTTGTTATTGCATGTGTCCTTTTTCTTTCCACTTTCTTGTATCCTATGCTTTCATTTTCAAAGCCCTCAAATGTTTTAGGTTGGCAAAGATTGGAATGGGGGGATGAGATCGACAAAGTCAAAGAACTCTATGGACCTGAAGTGAGACAGCCAAGTGTTAATGAAAAAAACAGGTTTCCAATTGATGAAAGCCGTAAAGTTACATATGTATGGGCAAATTACAAATTATCGGATCTGGCTTTCTCGAATGTGGATTTTAATATTTATTTCTTTGCGAATCAGAAGAACAAGGTCTGTCGAGTTGTCTTCTTGACGAATCCGGAAAATTACGTATTTAATAATGATTTTCAATACATCGAAAAAACTCTTAAAAAGATGTATGGTGCCCCTTCACGTTCAGATGATACTTCATTTGAGAACTGCCTGTACTATCGGCGGATCTGGAATTTTCCATCCACAAATATCGAGTTGATATATTTTTATGACAAGCATGCGGCCCGTTTTGTTGGTCAGTCTCGCCTTTGTCTTTCCACTTCAAAGATATTTCGAACCAATATTCAGATCATCTATTACGAAAATGAGAAAAAAAAGAGCAGAGAATCAAAAAACGTAAGACAAGCAATGGAACGTGCCAAGAAAGCAGGGAAGTTGACCGAGGGTAAATTTCTTTATGAGATGATTCTCTCTGACGAGTCTGTCTATTTTGGTTTTGACAGAAGTGATCTGTCCAAAGAAGCAAGATCTGCTCTCAATTTGTATGCTCAAGAGTTAAAGATGCGAGGAAAGAATATCTACATAGAGATTCAAGGGCATACGGATAATATTGGTACAGACAACTATAATTATACACTTGGACTGACTCGAGCAGAACGTGTGATGCATTATTTTCGGAGAGAGCATGGCATTCCTTTACATCGTATGAACACGATTTCCTATGGTGAATCTATGCCGGTTGTTGATAATGAAAAACCTGAAAATCGCGCAAAGAACCGGCGTGTGGCTATTGTAGTGATGAGGTAGAAGGTCATGTAACCAAAAATTATAATGCTCATTTGCCCTGATGGTTGTTATAATCTAATTATTAACTACTATCGAACCATTTTGACGTTTAACTGTTTTATAGCGCGAAAATAATACCCAATTTCGTATATAAATAGTGCCCGAACGAAAATTGCTATTTTCCCCAATTTCTGTGTCAGACTCAGATTTTAATCCTCAAAATATATTCTAACGATTAAAATCTTTGTCTTCTTTGAGCTTGAAAAAACTATCATGTTTTCGTTCAGACACTAAATGGAGTAACCGACATGAGAAATTGAGGTTTTAGGAGAGTCTGCTTATGAGTCTTCCAGCAAGTGTAGAAGTAATGAAGATCGGCGAATATGAAGTCATAGAAAAAATAGATACAGGAGGAATGGCTACAGTCTACAAGGGTCTTCAAGCTTCTCTGAATCGACCGGTTGCAATTAAGGTCCTCTCAGAAAAATTATCCGAGGACAGTAAAGTTGTTGAACGTTTCAACAGGGAATCACTCATCATTGCTCGTCTTACCCATCCAAATATAATTCATGTGATCGATCGTGGAATAACTTCCCAAGGCAGACCTTATTTTGTAATGGATTTCATAGAAGGAGCCGATCTGGCAACGAAGATAAAGGAGAGAGCTTACAATACCAACCAGAAGCTTGATATTATCATCCAGGTATGCAAGGCGCTTTCCTACGCCCATAAGAATGGGGTTATCCATAGGGATATCAAACCAGCCAATATCCTCATCGACTCTGAGGGAAATGTCTTGGTCTCAGATTTTGGAATCGCCCAATTCTTCGATAAAGATACTGATGAAAGTGAGTTCACAAGAGAGGGTGCCGTTATGGGAACCCCCACCTATATGTCTCCTGAGCAGAAGGTTTCCTCAAAAAAAGTGACAGAATCAAGCGACCTTTATTCACTTGGGGTTTTAATGTATGAATTATTCACGGGCAACAAACCTTTAGGTTACTTTAAGCCTCCTTCACAGATCAATCCCCATGTGTCAAACCGATTGGAGAATGTTATTCTTCAATGCCTGGAACCCGAGCCTTCAGATCGTTTTACTTCAGCAGATGAAATAAAGGATGTCCTGTTGGAAATGCTTCAAGGGGCTCATATACAGGATGCCCAAAAAAAGGAGGCTATTCAGGGAATATCGAAGATGGAGGACATATTTGCACTCCTTGATGTTATCAAAGAACACCGATTCGGGGCTGTTTATCTCTTCAGACACAAGACGACTGGGCAATTGATGGTTGTGAAGAAATACAATGGCACTTTAGGAGGTTTTAAAGAGGCGAAACGCCTCTCCACATTGAAACATAAAAACATTGCCGACATATATGGGGTGTCAGGAGACGAAAGACTTTTTATCGTTGTTATGGAATATATGAGCGGAGGGAGTTTGAAAGACAGGCTCGTTCGACCTCATCCATGGATTGAGGTCTTACGGACAGCCAAAGACATTTGTGAGGGACTCTCTTTTGCTCATGAGAACAAAATCATTCATGGGAACCTTCGCCCCAGTAATATTCTCATCACAACATCAGGAACCGTAAAAATCACAGATTTCGGATTGAATGAGCATTATCACTCCGATATTCAGGAAAACAACTGGTATAATAGAGATGGAAAACCAAGGTCATATCAATCAGATATCTTTGCAGCCGGTGTGATCTTCTATGAGATGCTTGTGGGATCAGTTCCTGTGTGGGAAAGAGATGGCTTTCTTGAAAATGAACAATTTCTTTCTCTCCCACTCGATCTTCAACGCGTGATTTTTAGAATGCTGACACGTGATGAGACGAATCGGTATGACAACTTCGATGAAGTTCTGGTCTCTATTGACGATATGCTTTTGGCCAATGATGGTGAGCCCACTCAGCTTGTTTCAGAAGAGAAAGATATCCCTCAGAAGACAAGAAAAAAGAACTCGATTCTGCCAATGCAAACCTTTTTACTCTTTGTGTTACTCCTTGTGACTGCATCAGCCTATGTTTATTTCACTGGCAGAACGGAGTTTTATATGAAGTGGATACAAAAACTGTGGATGTCTGTTATGGAGATCATTCCATGGATTTGAAGTATAGAAAGAGTCTTTTAGTACCAGTTTGGCTTTTTGAGAAGAGCCGCATAGACGGTATTCAAATTTGTTCACAGGGAATATGACTGATGTTCTACTGGTGTGAAAATTCACCATTACAAAGACTCCAATCTAGGTTTCAGGTGTCAGTTGACAGATGAGAATAACACATAAAACGCACTCTTCGCTCAGATATTATAGCTTTTTTAGACCGTAAAGTCCTCACCATACACACAGCTCTTCATTGTTACTGTGTCCTTTTTAAAACATGAAACCTGAAACCAGACACCTGAAATCTATGAACAGTTACCATAGTACTCAACTTAGGTTAAAATAATACGGTTTTTCCATATAAAAACTAGAGGATATTTAAAATAATGGCCAGACTGATCGTCTTTTCCGATAAAGACAGGCGTGAGGTAGATCTTTTAGATCAGAACACAATCGGACGTCTTCCAAAGTGTCGAATCCGTTTCCACGACAGGATCGTGTCCAATGAACACTGCCATATCTTTTTAGACAGAAGAAGAGGTTATGTGATTAGAGATCTCAAAAGTTTGAACGGCACCTTTGTCAATGGAAGACGAATTGACAATGAGCAAGTGCTCCACAACGGTGATGAGGTTATCATCGGAAATTCAAGGTGTATCTTTAATGAGAATTTTCCAGGAAACATGGTGAGAATGATCAATGACACAGATGGAAGATTGCAAAGTTATGTGCTTTCCAAAGTCGATACCACTTCACAGAAGAAATTTCTTCCAGAAATGGAGATTACCGATCTTAAAATACTGAGAGCAGACTACGAAAAACTCCGAGTAGCATATGAACTGCAACGAGAAATTGGATTCCAAACAGAAATTGATGTGATTCTCGAACAAATTCTTGAACGCACTTTTGAGTTTCTCAATTGTGATAGGGGTTTTATCTTTACAACTGATATGAAGGGTGAACTCATACTTCGAGCGTACAAGTTGCACAATCCAAAAGAGAATTTATTGGTCTCTTCTACCTTAATCAGGAGTATACAGAAAGAGAGAATAGGTGTGATCTCTTCAGATGCACTGGTGGATAGCCGGTTCAATCAGGCCGATTCGATTATCTCGCAGAATATCCGATCTACTCTCGGGGTACCTATATTACATCAGGAAGATCTTTTAGGGATTATGATAATCGATTCATTGGTATCGGCAAATGCATACAGTGAGAAAGATCTCCATCTTCTCACAAACATCGCTAACCAAACAGCCCAGTTCATGAAGAACTCACAGATGGCAAAAAAAATCAAAGATGATGCATTGATGCGTGAACGATTCCAGAGGCTACTCTCCCCCAATCTTGCAGACATGGTGGTTTCAGGTGAACTGAAGGTGGAGAGAGGCGGTGAGAACCGTCAAACCACAGTGTTGTTTGCCGACATCCGTGACTTTACAGCCAAAAGTGAGAATATGAAGGCAACGGAAGTCCTACAAATGCTCAATGAATACTTTGAGATGATGGTAGAGATCGTATTCCAACATGAGGGAACAGTAGACAAGTTCATTGGGGACGGGATGATGGTCGTATGGGGCGCTCCAATGTCACATGAGGACGATCCTGCCCGCGCTGTTCGGGCTGCCGTTGAGATACAGTCCGCACTTGTCGGATTCAATGAAATCCATCAAACAAAGGAGAAGATTCAAATAGGAATTGGTATCAATACCGGTAATGTGGTGGCCGGTTATATCGGCTCCACACGCACCATGAGTTACTCAGTGGTTGGCGATACCGTCAATACCGCATCGAGACTTTGTAAAGCAGCCAAAGCAGGACAAATCATTGTCTCTGAAGATACTTTCGGCTATGTCCAAGATATTTTCGAGTTTGAAAGATTAGAACCCATCCTCGCAAAAGGTAAGTTCAGACCCATTCAAGTATTTAATATCCTTGGGGAGAAGTGCTTGGACACACAGATATAGCTAGCGCAATAGGAAATCTCCAGAAATAAAAAAAGACCCAAAGGAGAAAGGCCTGAGACACGAGCCCCAGGCCTCATGGGAATCAAACATACACATCTACTTTTACTCAGCTTGAATTTCGATCTTTTTTGATTCTCCTTCCTCAATCTTCGGGATCGTTATGTCGAGGACGCCTTTCTTAAGTTCCGCTTGGGTTTTTTCGGAGTCGGCGTATTCAGGTAATCTGAACGATCTCTCAAATGATCCGTAATGACTTTCTTTCCGGTAGTATCCTTTCTTTTCGACCTTGTTTTCAGTCTTTTTCTCTCCTTTTATGATCAGCAAGCCGTCCCTTACTTCAAGTTTGACATCTCCTTTGTCTATACCGGGAAGCTCGGCTTTTAGTTTTATGTCCTTATCAGTCTCAGAGATATCAACAGAAGGATAGAACCGCTCAAACTCTGAGGACCCTTCTTCATTCATGAGGTCAAACAACCTGCTGCCAAAGAAGTGAGACGGAAAATCTCTTGTTGGTCTCATTGCTCTGAATGGTCTATACACTGTCAGTTCCATAATAATTCCCTCCTGGTTTTATTGTTGCTTTTCTTAATGAAAATGTAATTATGACGAATTTGATGTCAATAGGTGGAGTAAAAAAATTTGAGCTGTGCAGTTCAATTTTCATGAGGATTGTTATGGAATAGAGAAGTAAGGGGAACATTTTTTATGATAGTAATGACTGTCTGCATCTCTATGGAAAAGCGATTCTTTAGATTGACATCTGTTGTTGTGTTGCATATTATTAAAAACTGTCTCATCAATGGAAATCAGATCTGCATCTGTTTCAAACAGGACCTTCGCGGATTTATCCAAAAATGTTGCTGTAGTTTGAGTGATTTCTGGATGGATGCAAGAAAAGGAATTACAACAGAATGACAAAGGTCAGAACATGCTTTTCATGTCAGTCGTGTGGATACCAGGCTCCCAGGTGGCTGGGGAGATGCCCGGATTGCAATGGATGGAACACTCTGGTGGAAGAGAAGGTCAATGAACAGTCACCTTACTCGGATGATCCACTGGGGATATATGCCCCAGAGCCTCCCAGGTCAATAACTGAGATAGATGTGAATGGAGAAGAGAGAATATCCACGAATATTGGAGAATTCGATCGAGTTCTGGGGGGAGGTATAGTAGAGGGTGCGGTTGTTCTTGTGGGTGGTGATCCAGGGATTGGAAAATCGACCCTCCTTTTGCAGGTCCTGAATAATCTCGGCCTTGCTGAAATGAATGTCCTCTATGTGTCCGGAGAGGAATCAGTCAAACAGACAAAGATGAGGGGAAATCGGCTGGGGGTATCTTCAAGAAATCTCTATCTTGTTTCAGAGACATCTCTTGAAAAGATCATGGATGAGGTAGGGAAACTCAAACCTCAGATTCTCGTCATTGATTCTATTCAGACGATCTATACATCTCTTCTACAATCCGCCCCGGGAAGTATCTCACAGGTGAGGGAGACAGCGGCCAGGATGATGCACGTCTCAAAGAAGACCGGAACAGCCACATTTCTTGTGGGACATGTGACCAAGGAAGGGGCTATTGCAGGCCCCAGGGTTTTAGAACATATGGTGGATACTGTTCTCTACTTTGAAGGTGACAGGGGCCACCCTTATCGAATACTGAGAGCCGTAAAGAACAGATATGGATCAACGAATGAGATCGGAGTCTTTGAGATGAAGGACTCCGGACTTATGGAGGTCTTCAGTCCATCGGAACTTTTTTTGTCGGAAAGACCCGTCAATATTCCTGGTTCTGTCGTCATCTCCAGTGTGGAAGGATCAAGGCCGATACTCGTTGAGCTTCAAGCACTGGTCACTCCTACCGGCTTTTCTGTACCCCGAAGAACAACAATAGGAGTGGATCACAATCGGGTCTCTCTTCTGGCAGCCGTTCTTGAGAAAAAGGTGGGAATGAACCTCATCAATCAGGATGTATTTGTGAATGTGGCGGGTGGAGTCAGAATAGATGAACCTGCTGTTGATTTGGGCATTGTAATATCAGTGGCATCCAGTTACATGGACAAGCCCGTGGATCCCAAGACCGTTGTATTCGGTGAAGTGGGCCTGGGGGGAGAGGTAAGAGGGATACATCAGGGAGATGTCAGAATAAAAGAATCAGCCAAGTTGGGATTCACCAGATGCGTACTGCCTGAGCGTAACAAGAAATCATCTCAAGGTACAATGAATATTGAGTTGGCGGGGGTCAATTCCGTTGAGGAGGCACTCGATATATTACTGAATCCTTGATGCATGAAGATCATTGTTATACATACCAATCTCTTTTCCCAACAAGGAATTCATCCGGCCCTTTCTTTTTAAGTCTTTTCAGGTTTTTCAGGCACGCCTCCCCATGCATTGGCCGTAACATATCGAATTTCTCGCATGTTTCAAAAATATCGCATTCCCAGCACCCGGGGAAATCTTTCTTCAATGAACATCTTCTGATCTTACAATGAGGGTTTCCACCTCCATTTCGACACCCACGTTTACAACGCAGTTTCACCATGGCTCCCAAAACAGTGTAACATGTGGCATAATTATGGAATTCTTTGAAGTATTTGGATAATCCTTGTGAAACGCGGTCAAACTTCGCCTCTCTGAGTTTTTTTCTCAAGTCCCGTGCCATGTCTGCGATTTCACCCTTGTGATTTGGGCAATCTCCACAATACAAGCCGCAATAACCGATCAAATCTTTACTGTCCGCAATCATGTTGTTTTCACTCCAATTGAGTTGAAATGATTCGACTTCCTGCTCCTTGCTTGGTTTGCTATGTAAACGTTCACGGGGGTCAGGGATCAGAAAAGCTCTTTAGTGTCCGAACGAAAACTGTCTTTTTCGCCAATCTCTGCGTCAGATAAAAATTTTAATCCTCAAAATATTCAATATATTCATCCGGTTAAAATTTTGATCTTCCTTGACCTTGACGAAAAATCCAAGTTTTCGTCCAGACACTATTTAAGATGTTGACATTTTATATAACCCCTGAATATGTTTTTCAACTGACAACTTCTAAAAGCCCCCCCGATTACGGCTTATATATATCTCTGTCCTTTTCGGTCAATCCACGATGGCTGTACACTGCCCCCTTTTGCATATCAACAAGAATGAAAGTCAGAGTGCACCAGCCTTTTAAACTCATGAGAAAGTTTTTTGTATATTTGTATCGCCTGGCAAATTGGATCATATCTTCTGAAAATCCAACACCGATTACAACCAATCTTACCTCGGTGCACATTCGTTCAAAACTGGGTTTCACTTCCTCCTGGATAAAGTCTTTTCCCATCTCTTCCATCTGAAGAAGGTTCTCCAAACCAAAATCCTGGGGAACATGAATAACAATGTCGAAAATATTGGTTTCCGCCCCTCCTATCTTCGCCTTCTTTGTAAGGACGTACCGTTCGTACTTGGCAACAAACCTGGACAGGATGTCAATCTTCCAATCGTTGATCATTACGTCTCTCTTGACAGTCCACAGAGATCTGTACCTCTCTTCAAGCTGATCGAGATAGTGATTGTACATACTGTATTCTCAAGGTGGATACGAGACTCGCATCCACCCATGAACGGTTTTTCTCCCCAAGTCCTGCATTCAAAAGTATAGCCTTTAAGCAGGGACCTCTTCTTTTCGTCTCAATGCAACAAATGTTGCATACGCCAGATAAACAGCGATCAAAACGAACACAGCAGAAAATCCAAGCAGGAAAACATTGCCGTCAATATAGAACTTGACAGACAACAAAATAAGCCCGATCACCGGTGCAGTCCACATGAAGATCAGTGGACCTGTAACCGATTTTACGGACTTTTTAAGAGATGCTATCCAGGCTATGATTACCAATAGAGCAAGTCCACCAATGAGTTGGTTTGCTGCTCCAAAAAGCGGCCATATTTCCATAACCCTGCCCCCCCAAGCGACCGAAAGGGAAAGGACTACCGAGATTGCCACACATACGATATATGGGAGTCCTGTGATCTCATTAAATAATAGACCGGCAATTCTTGCCACCGTATCTAGGGTGGTCATGATAAAACAGGAGAGCAAGAGGATGGCAATGCCCATGGCAATCTTGAGAGGAATGCCCACATGACTGATAAGACCTCCAAAACCCATTGCAAAAGCAAGCCCTTGTTTCTCTCCGCCGATAAGGCCGTTGTATTCTGTAAATCCGAGAGATGCTACACCTACGATCACCACTAAGGCGAGGATACCTTCAGCCTGCATCGCTCCTATAGCAACAGGACGTATGTCTCTTTCATTTTTGATTTGTTTGGATGTGGTTGCTGATGTAATCAGTGTATGTCCACCGGATATGGCGCCACATGCCATGACGATCATAAGCATGGGGAAGATAGGACCAAATTTCGCATGGGTCCATCCGGAAAAGGCGGGGAAATTTATGTCTGTCAGCCCTATAAAAGCCCCTATGGCTGCGATTACAAGTCCGACGATCATGATCCAGGTATTGAGATAGTCTCTTGGTTGTAAGAGTATCCATATGGGTAAAGCCGCTGCGATAAATGAGTACCCAAAGAGAACGATCATCCAGGTTCGGTATGATGAGACTATTGGGTATTGCATGCCTATAATAATGGCTGCAAGGAAGAGGACCACTCCAATAATTGTAGCCCATGGCAAAGCCATTTTTGCTTTGTACAACAGATAACCGATCAATACTGCTATGAAAATAAAGGCAATGGATGGGGTAGTGGCTTGGGGTACGGATACCCAGGATCTGGATATGATGATCACGAAGACGGCAAAGGCACTTATCATCAGCAGGAAGACGAATAAAGCGAAAAACCAGCGTGATAATGGGTTGAGGACTTCTTTTGTTGAATCGGCAATGGTTCTTCCTTTCTGTCTGACGGAGAGTACCATGGATGTGAAATCCTGGACGATACCAAGGAATATGTTGCCAAACAAGAGCCAAAGGAATGCTGGCAACCAGCCGAAAACCAAAGCCAGGGTTGGTCCTATAATGGGCCCTGCACCTGATATTCCGGCAAAATGATGACCGAAAAGTACAAGTCTGTGTGTGGGAACATAGTGCATCCCGTCCTCCATCTCCACTGCAGGTGTCTTCCGATCAGGATTGATGTCGAGAAGCTTTTCTAAATACCTGCCGTATATTCTATAGGCAATGATAAAAGAAACAATCCCGATGAGTAACAGTATAAATCCCTTCATGTTGTTCCTCCTCTTTGTTTATATCATGTATTCATAAGGGGTTGAAAGGAAAAATCTGCATGGTCCTCTTTCAAGATCTCTCCAATTGAATCTTGAATAGAATTCTGTTTTTATGGCAGAAAAAAGCTTCCAGTGTCCATGTGAACACTCAGTGATCACCCCCCTTCCATGTGTACTTGTTCTTTACTAATTACTCTTTGGTTTTTTTTGACTCTTTGTCTTGGTTGCCTTCGTTTTGCTTTGGTTGCAGATCAAATCTGTCCAGGACTCTCTTTTTGATTTCATCTGCTATTTCAGGGTGCTCTTTTAAGAACAATTTTGTATTCTCTCTTCCCTGTCCGATCCTCTCTTCTCCGTATGAATACCATGCCCCGCTTTTTTCAACCAAATTGACGGAAGTGGCCACATCCAAAAGGTCACCTTCTTTGGAGATCCCTTCTCCGTACATTATATCGAACTCCACTTCCTTGAAAGGAGGTGCCACTTTGTTTTTTACAACTCGAACCCTCGTCCTGTTTCCTATCACATTTTGACCTTCTTTAATGTGTGCGGTTCGACGGATATCGAGCCTCAAAGACGAATAAAACTTGAGAGCATTGCCACCGGTGGTGGTCTCCGGATTTCCAAATATCATTCCCAGTTTCATTCTTATCTGGTTAATGAATATAACCGTGGTCATTGATTTGCTGATAGTGGCCGTAAGTTTTCGAAGGGCCTGAGACATGAGCCTTGCCTGGAGTCCCATATGGGTATCTCCCATCTCTCCCTCGATCTCGGCTCTTGGTGTCAAAGCTGCAACGGAGTCTATCACAACTATGTCTATAGCTCCACTCCTGACAAGCATGTCAGCTATTTCCAGTGCCTGCTCTCCGGTATCCGGTTGAGATAGCAGAAGGTCGTCTATCTTGACTCCCAGCCTTCGAGCATAGCTGACGTCAAGAGCATGTTCTGCGTCTATGAATGCTGCAATACCGTCTTTTTTTTGTGCTTCTGCAATGGCATGGAGGGCAAGGGTCGTCTTGCCCGAGGATTCAGGCCCGAAGATCTCCACAACACGTCCCCTGGGTATTCCACCTACCCCCAGAGCAATGTCAAGCCCCAGTGAACCTGTTGATATGATCGGCATATTATGAACGATCACATCGGTTCCCAGCCTCATGATGGAGCCTTTTCCAAATTGCCTCTCAATTTGAGTTACGGCCAGATCAACGGCCTTTTCTTTGTTCATGTCAGTTCCCATGAAAACCTCCATGTATACGCTTTCAAATTATCCTGATAAAAAACTTGATAGAACGAAATTTGTAACTCAGACCTCAACTGAGTGATTCTTTCCTACTGCGAGGCCGTATCTCACTGAATCTGAAGCAAAAAACACTTCGAACCGAACTCACTGAAGGGTTGGCTTCACTTTCTCATTTCCATTGGACATCGCTGTATGTTTGAGGTTTCAGGTTTCAGTTCTTGTGCTTCTCATTTCTGAAACCCGACACCAAAAAACCATTTAATCGAAAGCTTCCAACACTCAACTTAGGTTTGAGGTTTTGCCATATCGAATGTCTTTAACTTCGTATACACAGCACCGGTTGGGTGCAGGTCGCTCTTGAACAAGAACAGATTTTTTACAAGAAAAAATCCCAGATTGTGGCCCTTCATTCTCTCTATCCGCTCTATCAATTGCCTTTTCTCCTTTAAGGTCTTTACTCTGCCTAAGGTGAGATGAGGCGTGAACTCCTTCTTCTCAGGCTCAAATCCTATCCTATTTAATTGTGTATTCAGTTCTTTATGAAGAATATCCAGGGTTCCACGTTCGAATTCAATGCCGGCCCATATCACTCTGGGACGAGAGATATTTGGAAAGACTCCAACACCTCTTACCTCCAAATGGAAAGGATTGAATCCTGGAACCACCGTATTTACAGCATGAAAGATGTCATCTATGGAATTCTCTTCAATATTTCCAAAGAAATTCAAGGTCAAATGGATACTTTCAGATCTCACCCATTTCACTTGAGGTCCCTTTGATTTCAGGTTATTCTGTACCTCTCTGAGATTGTCTTTTATTTCTTTCGGGAGTTCGATGGCTAAAAAAGTGCGGATTTTTGATATCTCTATGATAAATAGTACCTCCTCACCAAATCAAGAGCCGCCTGGGAAGCGGCAAGTCTTACGAGAGTTCTGTCTCCTGGGAAATTATACCTCTTCACTACGGTTTCCTCCCTGTCTGCAAGGGATATGAATACAAGACCAACAGGCTTAATGTCTGTTCCACCCTCTGGGCCAGCAATACCTGTCACCCCCAAACCCAGATCAGTTTTACCAAGCTCCCTTGCTCCTTGAGCCATCTTTTCGGCTACCTGTTCACTCACTGCACCGAACTCATCTATGAATTGGGAAGAGACATGAAGAAGTTCTCTCTTTGCCTGGTTACTGTATGCGACGATACCTCTCTTTAAATAGTCTGAACTGCCTGAGATATTTGTCAGTCGTTGGCTAATCAAACCCCCAGTGCAAGATTCGGCAACAGCGATGGTATGATTATTTTTCCGTAATAATTCTCCTACTACTGTTTCCATGGTCATATCATCTTTGCCAAAAATATAGTCTCTCAGCCGTTTGGTTACTTCATTAACCATTCTTGAGATTCGTGCAGCCACTTCTTCATCGTTCTGGCCTTTGGCCGTGATCTTTATATGATTTTCCGGATAATTTGGCAGAAAACCGAATCTTATATGATCATTTTGATCGACGATATCTCTGATCAACTCTGCTATCTTCGACTCTCCCAGGCCATATATCTTGAGGGTTGTCGTCTTGAACCGGAGTCCCTGCATCCGTTCGTTCTTTATAATGGGGATTACGCTCTCATCCGTCATCCTCACAAGTTCCCTGGGCACGCCCGGAAGGAAGAAGAAGAGCTTCTGCTTCTCACGGACCAGAAATCCGCATGCGGTTCCTACCGGATTCATTATAAGCTCAGAGTTTTCAGGCATCAGGGCTTGTTTTTCGTTGTTTTGAGGCATTTCAAGCCCATACTCTTCAAAGAGTCTCTTTACCCAATTTAGAGCAGTTTCATTGACGATCAGCGCTCTTCCGAATGCTTTGGCGGCGACCTCTGCGGTAATATCATCGGGAGTCGGTCCTAAGCCACCGGTAACGAGAATCACTTCCGATCTCTCTATGGCCGTTCGCAAAGAATCCGTTATATCAGATTCATTATCTCCTATGGATGTTATTCTTTGAACCTCTATGCCGACGGAGAGCAACTTTTCCGCCAAAAACGAGGAGTTTGTGTCCACAACACTCCCCGATATGAGTTCGTTACCGATGGTTATGACTTCTGCATTCATAGAGTAGCACCATTATTTATTGTCCATCCAGAAATGGCTATTTTCCGCAATCCCTGCGTCGGAATCAGATGTAAGGGCACGTAGCAACGTGCCCCTCCATACCCAATGTATTCCTGCTGTTAAAATTTTCGTTTTCCTTGACCTTCCAGAAAATATCTCATTTCTGGATAGACACTATTTAGCCTAAGTTGAGCGATTTTTTTTCTAATACGTGCCGTATCTTACTGAATCTGAAGCAAAAAACGTTTCAAATCAAACTCATTGAAGGGTTAGCTTCACTTTCGTTCGCTTCGAATCATTTTTCAGTCCATATTCAGCAACCTACAATCTCCAGTGACGGAAAGAATCGCTCAACTTAGGTTTAAGATTTTAGGAATCGAAGACCCTGCAAAAGCAGATTCGTATATACACCGGCAATGAGATCATCCAACACGACGCCGTATCCATTCTTGAATTTCCGTTCGATGCGATTGGCAGGAAAGATTTTGAGGATATCGAATAGTCTGAAGAAGAAGAAACCGAGTACAATGTAAAGAACCCTGTTTGGAAGAAATGCCATTGCCACCATGAATCCGAATATTTCGTCGATCACTATATGCTTACTGTCTTTTTCCTGTAATATGTTCTCTGCTTTATCAGAAATAAATACTGCGAGAAAGAATAAAAGCAAAAGGATTGCAACATAACCAAAGGGGGAGTGAGTGTAGAATATCAAGAATATACCTATGCCTACCAATGTTCCGACAGTCCCAGGAATGACAGGAGAATATCCACTATAGGCTCCTGTTGCAATGAAGAGCACAACCCTTTCCATAAAAGATGACATGCTGGTCAAATTACAATTTTATTCCATGTTTGTCAATGGGTTTCCGTACTGAAGGCTGATGAAAATAAACCTATGCCCTTGATGTTTGGCCAACACAGTCCTTTTTTTGCCATAAAGGTGTCAACTTTTCGACCTGTGCATTGAGCCAAGTTTGTCTCTTGCCGGCTGCTTGCTTTGGTTGTTTTTTTATGAATTACAGGCTCCCATTGTGCTGTCTCTATACCTGGATTGTACCCTTGTATGTCTATTCCGATGCTTGCCGGGCTCTTGGGCACAAGAAGCAAATGAAGCAAGCAGCCGGCACTTTCCGCGGCCCTGTTTAACTGCACATGTGGAAACTACTAAATAGTGCCCGAACGAAAACTGCTATTTTTCCCAATTTCTGCGTCAGACTCAGATTTTAATCCTCAAAATACTCAATAATGTATTCCTGCGGTTAAAATCTTCGTCTTCCTTGAACTTGGAAAAACTATCTAGTTTTCGTTCAGACACTCAATAGAACTCATTATGACGAAATATAAACATCCATCTCAATTATTTGATTGACTTTGAATGGGCAGATGTGCCCTGTTCAAGAGTATTAATGCAATTGGGATTTTTTTGACACATTTTGTACGAAAATGGGCAATATTTTCACCCTTTGTTGTGTATGCCGATCATGGGGATTTCATTTGAGTTTATACAATAATAGTCTTGATATCCTTCATGGAAGCAATTGTAACAGGTTAGCAACTGACCCCGACATTCTAATTTAGTGTCATTTGCGAAATGTTATAAAAAGTGAATGTTTCATTAAAGAAAAGAACAATTTCAACTTGACACTTTCAATATAATTTGATAAAGATCTCATTTTTTGTGTGGTAATAGATTGTAATAAAAGAGAAAAATCTTTCACAAAAAGGGAAAAGCTTTTTCCTCCCAACTCACTGAAAGCGACTTTGAAAAAATAATAGTAATATCTGTAACTGTATGATTATTAATGACATTTATGGCGATTCAATTATTGATAAATTTTTATGTTTGGCATAGAAATTGCTATTTTAGATCATTATATTTAAGATAATCTCTTGTTGACATTGTCTGTAACGATTCCATAAATGGTTTTCTGATTTGTGAATGTGTGTCAGGTTTTTGACGATTCTTTTTCATATTAACAACGGTTCTTATCTTTGAGATTTTGCAAAAGGAGATACTTAATGATGTCTGAAAAGGCAGGGAAGATTGATCTAGTTCTCGGGATACCTTCATTCAATGAAGCTGATAATATCAGGTTTGTCGCCCACCAACTGGCAGTAGGTGCACTCAGATATTTCCCTGATTTATCATCTCTAATCATTAATCTCGATAATGATTCTCCTGATAATACGAAGGAAGTTTTCCTGAGTTCCAATACCGAAGGAGTGCCTAAGAAATATATCAGCACAGAGAAAGGAGTTGTGGGGAAAGGAAACAACCTGAGAAATCTATTTCTGGAAGTGGATCGCCTTGAGCCGAAGGCTGTCGTTATGGTTGATGCAGATCTGAAGAGTATTACCCCGGAATGGGTCAAGATACTTGCATTGCCTGTCTTGCAGGGGCATGATTATGTTACTCCGGTTTATTCAAGGAACGAGTATGACGGGACAATTACTAACAATATATGTTATCCTCTCATATATGGATTATTTCAAACGGATATCCGACAACCAATCGGCGGAGATGTTGCCTTTTCATCTAAGATGGCCAGGTACTGGCTCGACATGGAATGGAAGGAGAATACAAGCCAATACGGTATTGATATTTTCATGACGACTACTGCCCTGCTCAATGGTTTCAAATTGTGTCAAGTCGAGTTGGGCGCTAAAATTCATAAACCAAGCGCACCCAAATTAGGTCCCATGTTTTCTCAGGTTGTTGCGACTCTTTTTGAGAATATCTCTTGTTTCAAGGAGCCATGGATGACAAAGAGTTCTCCAAAAAGATCTCCTGTCTTCAAGGGGTCTCATTATCAGGAACCTCAATCTCTCCCCATAGACTACAAAGAAATTAAGAAGAAAAGCCTTGAAGGATTTTCGCATATGGAACATATGATATCCACGATCCTCATCCCTTCTCATTTCAGTGAAGTCAAGCGGATGTATGACAGGAAAAGGTGGAATATAGGAAGCCGTTTATGGGCCGAGATTCTGTATACTTTTGTGTATGCTTATGACAAGACAGAAGACAAAGAGACTTTGATTGAAGCGCTAAAGCCCCTGTATTTTGCTAGAGCTGCATCTTTCTTTCGTGAGACAATGGAGCTGGATCATAAAGATGCAGAGAAGAAGATCAGAAAGCAGGCCTTTCATTTCAGAAAAACAAGAGACCTTCTTGTGAAGAGATTTCATAGGGATGATCATAGACACTCTATCAACTAAGTGTCATTCGTTTATGAATTTTACTGTGTGTTGATTTTGCCAGGGCTTTTGCCTCATCCTTGGTTGATATGTATCCTTGTCCCTCAGCTTCTCTGAGTGCGGACAGGATGATCCCCACCTCTCTCCCTTGGGGAATTCCCAGAAATTCCATTATTTCATTTCCGTTCATTAATGGCTTGAGGGGTATTCTGGGCCAATCCTCAAAATAGTATCTTAAGAAATCCTGTGCAATATCAAGTAAATGAGTCTTCTGTAAAAATGGTCCAGAGATCTTTTTTGCCAGTCCATCAGCGAGAGACAATAAAAGACAATCTATGCTGTCCTTGCCCAAGTCGCGAAAGAAACGATATTGTGTCTTTTTTGTGATTTTATCTGCAATTGTCAGGTTGAGTATCCGCATGTGATTTTCAGTTACAAGTGTTACAATTCTGATTGAATTCCTGCTGAGTTTCAGTCGTTTGGCAATTATCTCGTTGATCTCCCCCCCAACCTTTTCATGCCTTAAGAACTTCGCCTTTTTTCCTCTACAGCGTTTGGTTTTCCCCTTTCCAGAATCATGCAAAAAGGCTATGAGTTTTATGAGCCCATATCTGGTCACATTCTTCTCTAACACTTCATCGAAATGTTCTCTAATACGAATTGAATAATAATCAGGGAAGGATTGGGCAGGAAAATATTGGGAGATGTTGATCAAGATGGACTCTATGGATTCTACTGTCTTTATTGCATGACCAAAGAGGTTATAGTCATGGTGTTTCCCTTGATCAATATCTTTCCAGGAATGAACCTCTGGAAATACCATGTCCAGTAATCCCAAATCTTGAAGCTTTTCTATGGATCTCCATGTATTTTGAACAGCAAGTATCTGAAAGAGTTCATCACGGATTCTTTCCCATGATGTATTGGTCAGGAGCCTCTTCTTTTCACTGATGAGCCGTTCTGTTTCATTCTCGATACGTAAATGACGCACAGAAGAGATCCTTGCCGCCCGGAGAAGACGAAGGGGATCATCATCGAATGCAACAGAGGAACAGACCCTAATCATGCCTTTTTCTAGGTCCGTTATTCCATGAAAAGGGTCTATCACCATGACATCGTCTTTCCCAAAGAGGTCTCTCAATGGGATTGCCATTGAATTTATGGTAAAGTCTCTCTTTTCGAGGTCTTCTGTGATGGTATCTCCCTGTAGCCTTGAAAAATCGATGTCCGTGATTTCAGTCTCTCTTTTGATAGTGACGCGATAATGTTCTCTTTGAGAATCCAAACAGAAGAAGCTTCCACCAGTTTTGTATGCGTATAATCCGGCAACCTCTCTCGAACTTCCATCCACAGCGAAGTCGAAATCCTTACCAATTTTCGATGTTAAGAGGAAATCCCTTATAATCCCTCCCACCAGAAATATGGGAATGCCAAGCTCTTTGGATACACCATATGCATTTTCAATGAAGGAAGAGGTGCTCAGTTCCTTGATATTCATTGTGTATTTTGGAAGGGAGACATGTGGTTTCATATCCATGTCTCAGTTATCGTCTTGTATCATCCTCTTTTTTACTGATAGAGCATGAGCCTCAAGACCTTCCAATTCAGCGATTCGGATGATATGGGGGCCGATCCCACTCAGGGCATTCCTGGAAAAAGAGATGATACTGGACTTCTTTATGAAATCGTCCACACCGAGGGGAGAACTGAATCGGGCTGTTCCGCCGGTGGGGAGTATATGATTTGGACCTGCGAGGTAGTCCCCCACGGCTTCAGGCGAGGTATGACCGAGGAAAATGGCGCCTGCATTCCTTATTTGACTGAGGATTTCGAAGGGTCTGTCAACAGCCAATTCCAGGTGTTCAGGGGCTATTTTATTTGCCAGATCTATGGATTCTGTGATATTTCGAGTGATAATTATGGTACTATTATTTTGAATGGCATACTGTGCTATCGTCTTTCTTTCAAGGCTTTCTAACTCCTTTTCCAGTTCATTATTTACCTTATGTGCAAATGCTTGGGAGTTTGTGATCAGAATAGAAGCCGCCATCTCATCATGCTCGGCCTGAGACAAGAGGTCACAGGCAATGCATTCCGGTGATCCGGTTCCATCCGATATGATCAGGACTTCACTGGGGCCGGCAATCATGTCGATGTCCACATCACCGAATACCATTCTCTTTGCACATGCCACATAGATATTACCAGGCCCAACGATCTTATCAACCCTGGGTATGGTCTCTGTTCCATAGGCAAGGGCGGCTATTGCTTGAGCGCCTCCAACCTTAAAAATACTGTCCACACCGGCCAAATTTGCAGCAATGAGAACGTGTGGATTGATTGTACCATCCATGGCCGGGGTAACCATAATGATCTCTTGAACACCGGCTACCTTTGCAGGAAGGGCGGCCATAAGAACGGATGAAGGATACGACGCCTTTCCACCGGGCACATAGATACCGATTCTTTCCATGGGTCGAATCATTTGCCCCAGGATCGTTCCTTCCTCTTCAGTGATAATCCATGAGTTTTGAACCTGGCTTCTGTGAAATTTTTCAATCCTATCGGCTGCCAGCTTGAGGACTTCAATATCTCTGCCATCCACAAGATCAAAGGCCTTTTCTATCTCCTCATCCCTTACTTTCAACATTGAAGATGACATTTTCCATTTGTCAAACTTCTCTGAATAACAGATAACTGCAGTATCACCCTGATCCCTGACATCGTCCAGGATAGTACGAACGGTCCCCTCCACAGTTTGCGAAGGAGATTCCGCTCTTTTCAATATCTTTTCCAAATGCACTAAAAAGTCTTTGTCTTCTGTATGCAGTATCTTCATATCACTACCATATGATCATTTATTTTCATAGATTCTGAGGTGCTAAGGTATAGACGGGTAAAAATGGAGGGATTTTTTACGATGATTGTGAGAAAGCGGGAAGCAATGGAAGAGGCCCTCAGGATTCTCCCTTAAGAGTCCTTGATCTCTTTTTTCTCCTCTTTCTCATCTGGTGTGACATCTATCTCATCCTTGCCGGAACTTGACTTCCTGAAGTTTCGTATTCCCTTGCCGATCCCGGTACCGATCTCAGGCAATTTACCTGCACCGAATATTACAAGAATGATGACAAGGATGATAATTAACTCCGGCATACCGATTCCGAACATCGCTGCCTCTCCCAGTAACTGGTTCTTATTTGTAACAATAATGGAGGGTATGAGAGTTTGGACCCAAACCATCTTTAACTTAAGTTTAATATTTCGTCGGCAAGAATACCGCTTGAATTCATTGGCGGAAGTGAATGGGAATCGAACCCACCGCGGGCATCCTATACCCGCCACTGGATTTGAAGTCCAGGAGGCCCACCAGTGACCTTATCACTTCCGAAAAGTATTCTATCAATTCTTGGTCTATTGTCAACTGAAATTTTTCGACCTGTGCGGTGAGCCAAGTTTACCCTTGCCGGTTGCTTCCCTCGTTTGCTTTTTATAACCTGACGTGTTGCTGTCTTGGGAGTTCAGAAGGGCGAAGCGACATTCAATTGTTTTCTTGCATTGCTTTGATTTCTTGCATTGTCAGGATTGCCTCAATTGCTTTGTTGACGCCGTCTTCCACGGCCTTTGATGCGGATGTGGACGGATTTTTTGTAAAACTGAAGCTCTGGTTCCCCTTTGTGTCTCCGATTCCTTCGATACTTTGTGTAAGCAAAATACGTCCGTTCATATCGTACACTGTGATATGATAATAAATCCTTGCAGGGTACATCTGAACGTCAATAGGTGGAATGTTGAAGTAAAACATGTCAATCGTCGGTTCCACAACTGCATAGAGAATAGTCTTTCTCGGTTTCGTGAAAGGTGGTTTTTCATCAACCATCTCCACCACATGAAATATCCGTTCCAATCCCAGTTTGAATTGCACACTGCTGACTTCTCCTAAATTCGTGTAGTTCCACATATCACCCAAACGAGGCTGCGATACCTTGTAATTCTTGAATTCTTTAGAAATGTAAAGCCCGATATGTATGGGAATTTTCTCCTCAATTCTTTTTTCGGGAGGTCTTGATGCTACAATTATGGTATGTGAACATCCAGTATAAAATACAATGAGTAATGTAACGAACAATCTCATCTTTTACCCTCCTTCTCCAAAATAGCGTTCAAAAGTGAACGGTTTTCAATATTCTCTGCGCCAGATTCAGATGTAAGAGTACATTGCATTGTGCTCCTACTTACCCAATGTATTCCTGCGGTTAAAATCTTTTCTTCCTTGACCTAGCAAAAAATATCCCATTTCAGGACGGACACAAGTGACCAGAATCGGCGTCCATATTCAGGTCAGATTTTTATGCTCCGATTGAGCAAAACCATGGGAATATTAGCCCTATTTTCAAGGTTTTGTTATTGAGGAGCTTGCAAAGATGGCCTGAATATAGAGCGTTAAAATGGTAAATTATTTTTTGGCGATATACTCAGTATTAAATCCCAATAATACAACCATGCGTTGAACAAGTCAACAGAAATACAACTTTTAGTTTATAGACCTTGGTAATTTAAATCTGTATTATACCTCAGTTGAGCGATTCTTTCCTACTGCGAGGTTGTATCTTATTGAATCTGAAGCAAAAAACGTTTTGAATTGAACTCACTGAAGGGTTAACTTCACTTTCGTACGCTTCGAATCGTTTTTTACTCCATATTCAGCAAATTACAACCTCTCGTGACAGGAAAAATCATTCAAATTAGGGTATATTTTTCGTTGAAAGGAGAATTATGAATAGCATAAAGGACTCTAAATATATTGGAATAAAGATGAAACTCAAGAGAAAGGAGTTGGGCATCTCCCAGGAAAAACTGGGTGAAATGGTAGGAGTGACCTATCAGCAAATCCAGAAATATGAAAAAGGAATAAATAAAATGAATGTGGAGATGCTACAGAAGATAACTCGGTCATTAAATGTCCCGATTGATTTTTTCTTCATGGAAGCAGATGATACAGTATATGGATTATCGAAAGATAATGGGCGTATGAAAGAGATTATGGAAGCAAAATCCACCTATCAAACCTGTGGCGACCTCTCATCAGAAGAGCAGGAATTGATAAAATGCTTTCGGGCAATCCCAGATAAGGAATACAGGGAGTGTTTTCTTTCTCTGCTGAAAAAGGCAGCAGAAAGTGAAGTGTCTGCACAAAAATGAGTTGGCAGAATTGACACTCATATTCAGATCAGATTTGTATGCTCCAAATGAGCAAAACCATCGTCTTCGTTTTCCTTAACTGTGCAAAAGATATCTCATTCCTGAGTGGACACTCAATATCATATTGATGTGCGTCTAATGTAATTCTGAAATCGTAAAATAATTCATGCCTGCATCATAAATTACTCTGGTATTCCCATCCAAACCAAGTCTCCTTAATTCCTCAAAAAACGGCAGGTTTTTTAACTTGGTGCTCAACACCTTTTCAACTGAATCAAGTCGTATTTTCAATCCGTATTCATTGAATAAAGAAGCGAGTTCTCTATATGCAAGAACTGTATTTGTCAATTCTACAAATATCTGATTCAGGGATTTACCACTTCTCTGATTGGGGTATTTTGTACGCCAGTCTTTCCAATCTGAAGAACGGGTCGATGCCATGGCTATGCGAGCATTCCAGGTGTGTTTTGGTTCTATTCTTGCGAGAGGCCCCGTGAACAATAGAGAAAACTGTGTTTTATTCCATTCTTGAAAGATTGTATCGAAGATCAGTCGGTGTAATGGGAGTTGTTTGTGGAAAGGCTGATTGCATTCAACTCCAATCGGGTATCTTGTTCTCAAAGTCATGTTGTAGTTTTCAGGGTCTCTTGGCACCTGCACTTCCCACATGATTTTGCACTGATCCTTCTCTATAACATATGTCACAACCTGTTTGATGTATTGGTCAGAGTCATTTCTTACATTTCTAATGACTTCCCTTGAATGTGTGGCATGCAAAGGAATATCATCTGCAAATGGGTCCAGAATGACAACACTTGTAAAAACTACAGACAGCAACAATACAGTTCGTGATGATTTCAAAATCATACGGGTTACCCTGTCATTCCATTACGGAATTCATGTGCGAAATAATTGGAGTCGGTGGTTATCCACAAATGATTTTTCCCGTAATTTCTATCTTAAGTCAGACTCCTCTGTCAATCTTTACGATACCTCATATTTTCCTGTTCTGTAGCCGATCACAGGTTTCAGGTGTCTGGTTTCGGGTTTCAGGTTCAAGAAAGAATGCAGTGATAACTTGAAGCTATATGTATGGGGGGAACATTGAGGTCGAAAAAAAGCTTTTATGTTTAAGTGAAGAGTGTATTTCGAGTCTTTCTCTCTCCTGACACCCGAAACCAAGATTTGAGTGTTAGTGATGGTACATCCTCACCACACAAAAGCATCAATGATAAGACCTGTGAACGGTTACCCTGTTCTTAGAATCTTTTTTTCATTTCAAAAATATCTCCTTTTTTGCATAGACATTTCGCTTATGTCGGCTCCCATTGAATCACCCATTTGAAACCAAGTCACCCGAAGACAATCAAATTGTATTAAGGTTCAAGCAATGCGAATCCTGTTCCCTGATCTAAAATTCGTCTTGCTTCGCATTCGGTCAATTCAAAGAGGATAACTTCCATGATGTGCCAGACTCTAACGCCTCTGCGGACACACCCGGTCATTGTCGCTTCTTTTCTGCCGCAGGCCATGTGCATGTGAAGTTTGGGGTTCCCCTTATCATCGGGAAAGATTGTGCCGGTGCCGCTGATTTCGTGAACACTTTTAAGCATACATTCCATTGGGATGATTGGGCTTTCTTCTCCGTCTTCAGGTCCTACCACAAATCTGCTGCCTTTGTCAGCTCCGCCAACGATAATCAAAGCTGCTGCCTGAATCGACTCCCTGCCAGCGAAACACTCGATCTCTTCATGAACAATATCGCCATGTTCAAGACGCATCACAAAGATTCGTCCTCCTTTTGCCTGTGAATATTTCATATAAAACCTCTCAAATAATCTGTTTGTCAATGCTTCCAGTTGAAACATTCTCAAAGATGAAGCTTTACGGTGAACAGGAAAGAGACACTCCTTTATAATCATTTTTAAAGCCGCAGCTCAGCATCAAATCATAATACGGAGACTCAGATACGGGAATGCCGTCGACGGTTTCCACCACTATTTCACCGCGCAGTCTTCCCTTTGGCAGGTGCCGTAACGCAGCAAAAGCCGCTTTGAGTTGTCTTTGTTCTTCATACTGCTGAGTGCTGAAGGTAATGAGCTGCCGGCCGGTGGGCCCCACATAGAGGGTGGGCTTCCCTTTGACCAGGATCACCCATGCGTGGGGGATTCGTCGTGGGGAAGGGCTCTCGGACTTTCGGGGCTGTGGCCAGGGGAAGAGTGCCCCATAAGGGTTTGCAGGGTCCACTGCCGCAAGGACAAGTACATCCTCCTCTTGGATCTCTCCATTTTTCTCGCGGGCTGTATTCCCCCGAAGGCGCTCAATTGCTCCGATATATCCGAACTGGGCGCCGGACAGTCCTTCTGTGAAGTACCCGCGCCGGACCTTACCGGCTTGTTCCATTGCTTGAAGAGCCTTGTACACGGGTCCAAAGCCTCCTTGCAGGTCTTCGGCCCGTGAAACTTCTCTGCTGACAATGCCATACCTCTCTAGGAAGATATGGGTGCGTGTCAGTACACGTTCTGTGTCGGTAATCTTCTTGCCAGTGAGATTGGCCACAAGAGACCATCTTCCTTCAGGAGACACCCTGCCGGAATGTCGCCATTTCCGGTGTTTCAGGGAGTCATCACGCCATATTTCCAGTAACGGTGTAAATGTATCATTTGTGATCAGGCCGGACCATACAAGATCCCACAGGGCGTCTTTGAATTCCCTTTTCGTGCAATCCTTCCGGGATTGAAACACCGATTCCTCCATTTCAAAGAGAAAAGACGCTCCGTTGTGCTGAAGATGTGTAAGGATAAGGCTGTGTAACTGGTGCGGCGGTGTATAGTCATTGTCCGGTTGAACGAGTATGGATGCCTGTTCCCGACGATACAGGGCAATGCACCCGTCATTGATCCCAAGGGAGGATCTTCCCACCCACACGATGCGACCCGAGGTTGAGAGCTCATTGAGCATATCAGGATGAAAGTCGGCAATGCGCTGCGGAAGAATCACCTGACTGAGCATCATCCACGAAAAGGGCATGTCTTCGAGCTGTTGAATCACTTCCAGAAGATGTTCCATGCCTGTTCTTCCGGATTGGATTCCGTGCCATTGAGGCAAAAACATGCAGAATTCAGCTTCATCGACTGGAGCTGCCTGGTTTCTGTACTTAGCGAGAGTCCGCTGTTTCAGTTGATGAAGGACCTTAACATGACACCATTCCGGTTGTGTGCCTCCCGGGCGGATCTCACCGTGAAAGAGTGTACCATCCCTTTCCAATGCAGACAGCACATGTTCCAATTGTAAAGGGTGTAAGCCATACCGTTTCATGAGGTCATGAATCACAAAAGGTCCGTGCCTTCGGGCATAGCGTTGCAGCAAACGCTCCAAAGGATGTTCAGTGGACTGTAAAAAAGTGCTCGGAAGCTCCGGCGGCGGCATGGCCCCGAGTCCATCACGATACAATGCCGCATCTTCGGCTGCGATCCAACGCCGGTTTCCCATCAGATCGATACAAACGGCCCTGTGCTCCTTTTCGAGGTCGGCCAGCCATTTTGCGGGATCCGTGTGAGCCCTTTCAGCGATCTCATCTTCAGTTAAATCACCCAACATCCTCAACAGATCGTGCACCTCATCGGCGTCCCGCGCCCTATACTCATCTGTGAGATGTTGGAGTTGTTCTTCGAATTCACGGAGAACATGCAGGTCTATCAAATCACGCAGTTCCACTTGGCCAAGGAGTTCCGTGAGCATGTGACGATCTAGGGTAAGGGCCTGTGCTTTGCGTTCTGCAAGGGGGGCATCCTGTTCATAGATATATTCCGCCACATAGGCGAAAACCAACGATCTGGCGAAGGGAGAGGCGGATCTGGTCTCCACATCATGTACCCTGACTTTTCGACTGTGTATGTCCTTGAGAAGGTTTCTGAAGTTGTCAAGGTCGAATATGTCCGACAGTGCCTGACGATACGTCTCGAGGACAATGGGGAATTTCGGGAAATCATTCACTGCGGCGAGAAGGTTTTGCGCCTTTAAACGTTGCGCCCATAGGGGCTTGCGCTGTCTGGGGCCTTGTCTGGGAAGCAGCAGGGCTCGTGCTGCATTTTCCCGAAACAGACCGGCAAAGAGTGACGTGGATGCAACCTGTTCAGTGATCAGATTTTTAATTGCGTCCAGGTCCGGCAACAGAGTCTCAATGGGAAATTCATCTTCAGTACCGGCAAAGCGCATGACAATCCCGTCATCTGTATACATGATTTGGACATCGAAGCCCGTTTGGATAGAGAAGAACCTCTGCAGCGTTATGGCCCATGGCCCATGAATGCGCGCACCGAACGGCGAAAGGATGCAGATACGCCAATCACCAAGTTCATCACGAAAACGTTCAACAATGATGGTTTGATCCGTGGGCAGGGCACCCGTGTGGGCCAGTTGATCGTCGATATGGTTTGCCAGGTTTTCAGCAGCGAATTCATCCAGCCGGGTGTGCTTCATGAGCCAGGGGACTCTCGCATCACGGGAAATCCCGCCCAATCTGCGTGTAAATTTTCCCAATGCCCGACCAAGCTCTATGGGCCTTCCCGGGCGTTCGCCTTTCCAAAATGGTGGTTTGCCAGGCTCTCCGGGTGCAGGCGACACAACGACCCTATCCCGTGTGATCTCTTCCACGTGCCAGGTGGTGGCCCCCAATATGATGTTCTCTCCGACGCGGGTCTCAAAGACCATCTCCTCGTCCAGTTCACCGATCCGAGTCCCATCGGATTTCAGATGGACACCATAATTGCCCCGGTCCGGGATCGTACCCAC
>JAXHSZ010000575.1:0-26526 GCA_034190725.1 Thermodesulfobacteriota bacterium | reverse complement strand
AACGATTCGAAGTGGACGAAAGTGAAGCCACCCCTTCAGTGAGTTCGATTCGAAACGTTTTTTGCTTCAGATTCAGTAAGATACAGCCTCGCAGTAGGAAAAAATCGCTCAATTTAGGTATATATAAGAAGTGTTTGAAGGCACGAATTGTTTTGTTTTCTAATCCAGTGCCTCTGTTACTTTTTTAAGCCCTTCCACAACATCATCTCCCAGATGAAAACGGATGACTTTTCTTCCGGCCTCCAATAAAGCTTCACGATCACCGAGGGCCTGGGCCATTTTGAGCACTCCGAAACTCATTGAAGAGCCTTTTTCTCCAGCCTCATCCGGTATGGATGTATCTTCCTGAATTTCGGCGGTGAACTGAATAAAGAGACCATTGCCCCCGTCCCCTTTATGAAGCTGGCCCGTGGAATGGAGAAAACGAGGACCATAACCCACAGTGGTTGCCATCCCATACCTCAATTGAAGTTTTGTTCGCAGTTCTTGGAGAGCAGTGTCCATTTCAGCAGATGGCTTGATATATGCCTGGATTGCTATATAACTCCTACTGGAGGTACCATCCTTTCCCCGGCATGCCTCGTTCAGAAACTTCTGAATGGAGTCATTGAGACCGTTGGCTGGAAAATCACAAAACACAGTGATGCCTGATTCCTGAAGTGTAGGAGTCAACTCAGGGAGTTCCCCCCCTTTTTGATAAGCGGTCACCATTTGACGTGCCAGAACTTTTGCAGATTCCACATTGGGCTGATCGAATGGGTTGATTCCAAGAAACCTTCCGGCCACTGCAGTTGCTATCTCCCATCGGAAACATTCCCCCCCGATATCATAGAGGTCATTCAGGTTGAGTTGAACCAGAGGGTACCCCTCATCAATGAGGGCTCTTACCTTTTTGTCCTGGCTTGTGTCCCTTTTTAACCGCATATATACGAAGAATCGATCGTCAGAATAATATGAGGGCTCTACGACCATTTCGCCTTGAACCGGCAAAATGCCTCTCCCCTCCTTGCCGGTGCTTTCGGCGATCAGCTGCTCTACCCATGCACCAAAAGGAGAAATGGGCGGAGATGTAATCAATGTAAGTTTATCTCGCCCTTCCTGTGCCAGCATTCCGATGATCGCACCCAGATATGCGCCGGAATTGTCTCCGTTGACCGGACGGTTGCACCCTTGAGAGTGAGACGCCATTATTGCTGCTCTTTCAAGAAGGATGACAATATCCATCCCTATTAATGCTGCAGGAACCAGACCGAAGAACGATAATGCAGAATAACGACCTCCTATATTCGGGTCATTCAGAAAAATTTTACGGAAATTGAGTTTCTTGGCAATTGATTCCAGTCCACTTCCGGGATCGGTAATAGCGATGAAATGTTTCCCTGCATCCTTTATTCCCACTGTATCAACAACAAGATTGTAAAAATATTTCATGAATGAAAAGGTCTCAACGGTTCCACCCGACTTTGTGGACACGATAAAGAGGGTTTTTTTGGGATCAATTCTTCGAGTATGGTCCAACACCGCCCCGGGGTCGGTACTGTCCAGTACCGCCAGATCCGGATATCCCTCTTTCACACCGAATATGAGACGGTACATCTCGGGTGCCAAACTGGAGCCGCCCATACCCAGCAAAAGAGCGTGAGTATATGATGCTGAGCGAACATCATCGACAAAAGACATGATTTCCGGGACTGTGTCTCCCATCACATCAGGGCTGTGCAGCCATCCGAGCCTGTTCGTGATGTCTGAAGGATTATCTTTCCAGACCGTGTGGTCATGAGCCCAGATTCGGCTCATTATTTTTTCATTCCTCACTTGTGCCACAGCGTCTTCCACTGTTTCCTTGAATTTACCTAAGTGGACGGAGAGATCCTTTCTGGAAGTGATATCATAAACTTTCTTTTGAGCAATTGCAGAGAGGATGGCCTCATAAGACTTGGAGAACGCGTCAACACCGTCATTTTGAAGTGTTTCAGTGATGGCAGTGAAGTCAATTCCAAGATCAGACAATTTTGCTAATTGAGTTGCGGCATCTCCCGTTCCCTGTTCAAGTAAAGGAGCAACTGTTCCGTGATCAAGAAATGCCGTCAGAGTTGCAGGAGGCAGAGTATTCATCGTATCCTGACCAATCAATTGATCTATATATAGCGTATCAGGATAGAGTGGATTTTTGGTACCGGTACTTGCCCATAAGGGTCTCTGAATTCGGGCTCCTTTATTGGATAAATTTTCCCATCGGGAACCTTTGAAGATTTTTTTAAATTCTGAATACACCGTTTTGGCATTGGCAATTGCAATCTTGCCCTGAAGATCTTTATTCCCCTGTCTTCCCAGTTCCAAATCAATTACAGAATCCACCCTGCTTATGAAGAGAGAGGCCACCGAGGCTATAGTAGAAATCTCATGACCACCTGTTATTGATGGTCCTTTTTCAGCCAGCTTCTCAAGACCCAGCAAATACGCCTCTGTCACCTCCAGGTAATTTTCAATATTGAAGATCAGGGTTGCGTTCACATTCACGCCTGATGCAATCAGCTCAGTAATAGCGGGTATACCGGCTTGTGTTGCCGGCACTTTGATCATTACATTGGGGCGATAAAGAGTCTCAAAGAGTCTTCTCCCTTCAGATATGGTAGCATCTGTATCATGGGCCAACTTTGGGCTTACCTCTAAGCAAACATATCCATCATTTCCAGCGGTTTCGTCGTAAACAGGCCGCAAAAGGTCTGCAGTTATGGAAATATCCTTGAGTGCAAGCATTTCATAAATCTCTTGATCTGACGTATCTTTTTTATTGAGGAGTTCAAAATCGTCATCGTAGTCGGTGCTTCCGGCGATGGCCTTTTCAAATATGGAAGGGTTCGATGTAACGCCCTTCAATCCCATATCAATGAGTGACTTCAATTCACCGGAAGTAAGAAGAGATCGGCGTATGGAGTCATACCATATGGATTGTCCCAATTGCGCAAGGTCGCTGAGTTTTGACATTTCTGCCCTCCTTCTAATTTCGGTTTTTCTCAGTTTTCGGTCTATCACTCATTCCAAAGGGATTAGAAACGACGAACTAACCCGACATGGATTCCAAAATCAGGACTGTTCTCATAATTTAGAATATTCTCGATGAGGCCGATCTCCAAAACCATGCCACGGAAGATCTCTCCTTTCCAACCAATGGCCACCTCATGGGAAGGATATGAAAAGTCACGCCAGTCTTCGGCAGCTCCTTCACTCAAAAGGTACTGAATCAATAAAGACTGTTTGGGAGAATATTGCCATTCGATAGCGCAAAGGAGAGAAAACAGTGTTTTGTCGAGCTTGATGCCCATTACATCATCCCTCCCAAACCAGACATATCCAAACGAAAGGTACCCATATATACTGCCAAACCGCCGAGCTGCTGCAACCGAAACTTCCATATCAAAAAAATAAGAATCCTCAAAATCAACGGCTTCACCGTACCTTCCCGTGAAAGCATATGAAAGAGCGGGAAAATACTTTGTTCCACAGGTGATGTTATGTTGAATTGTGAACAGGGCATTCTGTGAAAATACACCCTTATCCCCTTCATCGAGGGTCACGGCAGGTTGGTCTTTATACGAATTCAGTTCAATGGCAAAGTCTCCTTTTGCAAATTCGTCGCGTCCTGCTTGATCCAGTCCTAAGGTATCATGAAATCCTTCAATGAAGCTGTCCATGACTCCGCCAAAACGCCTTCTGTCGTACACTGACAATTCTGCGTCTAAAGTATCTGTGATTCCATATTTCACTGTAAGAACAGATTGCAGAGATTCATAGTCGATTCGGTCCCTTCCCCTTTCGAAGCTCCAGACATTTACCCATGTTTCATGAAGACTTGCTTCAAACGAGTTTTTGGTGAGGGTAGATGGGCTGCGTGGAGTGAGCCCAAGTCGTAATGACTGAAATGGTGACTGGGACTGCACCTTCAATGGACCGTATCCTACATGAGCATAACAGATGTCTTTCTCTCGATATCCACCTGAAGAGTTGTCGGTTGGAACCTCGCTACTATTCAATGCCTTGGAATTGGATTGTTCTGTCATAACTTTGTTCCCATCATCCCGAGTCTTTGAAGGACTCCCAAGCATTTCTCTGAAGGCTGCAGGTTCCACTGCACCTATTATATGCTCCTCTGATATGTCCTCATGGTCCACAATAAAAGATGACGGTACATGATACACCTCGTACACATTAGACAAGGAAAATTTTTTGTCAATGCCTACCCAATGAAAATGGTCTTTTAACACTCCGGCCTCAAAGGGCTTGATGTTGTTAGCTTTTACGATTTTACAATTGTCACATCTGAATTTGTCGAAGACAAGAAAGAGAGGCCTTTCGGACTCCTTTGCCTCTATTAAGATTTTTGGGAGATTCTCGGAGAGTTGGAGGGGGTTTTTCTGTGTTGACAGAATCGCTTCTTTCTCAGCTGAAATCGATGGATCAAAGACACCTGTCAACGCATTCAGAATACCAATAAGCGCAAATATCCGAAACTTTTTCATGTCTTTTTTTATGTATTCTTTTCTCCTTCATCTTTTAAAAACCGATATTGGGAAAATGTGAACTGTCTCTATTGAGGTAATGTATCAAAAGTTCTGTACATGATTTTTGCAATTTGACATGTTAATGAATCGCATCAACAGCAGTGAAAATTCGAATATCGAAATCAAATATCCAAACAATATCAATATTCAAATGTCTTAAATCCAAAACAAGTTCGGTATGGTACTGTCATTTTCCATTTATGTCATTTGAATTTGCCTCGTGCTTCGATATTCGAATTTCGGATTTTTGCCGAAAGCTTTCTATTATGGCTGTACAAAATAAAATAATATCATATTCAGTAAAACATATTTGACCTTGAATATCAATACGATTTTTTCTGCAGGGAGACGATATCATACAATATTTCTTTCCTATTCAGGAAAAAGAAAGGGTCATCGTTTTTAGACCCCAAGGTCCTCTCCATACACACTGCTCTGAGTTATCACTGCGTTCTTCCTTGGATCTGAAACCTGAAACCTGTGTACCTCGCACCTGTGAATGACTATAAAAAATCAATGTCGCTATTCCACTGAGAGTATAATTCTGTTCGAAAAGGGCAATGAGATTTCTCTTGACACGGTAGAGTTTTATTTTGTAAAATTAGACTCTAAAACTATTTGAGTCTAAAAGTCTTATTTCAAAGGAGTCAAAAATGAAGCTGGAAAAGCGGGAATCCATATTAAACACAGCAAGGAAAATGTTTGGACGCTATGGCATACAAAAGACAAATCTGAATGAGATTGCACGTCTTGCAAGGGTCGCTAAGGCTACTATATACAATTATTTTGGAAGTAAAGATCAGGTCTATTTGGAAGTTCTTCAGCAAGAAGCCGACGAAATGGTCAATAAAATAAAGACTCGGGTTGAAAGGGTATCCTCTCCCATTGAAAAGATCCGGGCTTTTGTGTATGCAAAGTTTCGATGTATGGGGGAGGCCGTCAACATTGTGAACCTTGGGAGGGAGGGGACTGATATTGTTATTCCAAAGACGAATAAAGTCCGTCAGAATCTATTTGAAAGAGAAGTAGTTATTATCTATTCGATATTTGAACTCGGTGTAAAGGAAGGGATCTTTCGCATTACGGATATTTTACTGACGGCTAAGGCCCTCGCTTATGGTCTGAGGGGATTTGAGCTCACCTGGCTTGTGGAGGAGAGTAGCGAAGCAATTGAGCACTATCTGGATAAACTGATAGATGTTCTTTTTAACGGGATTCTTATTGAAAGGGCGGAGAGTTAATCAATACCGGGAGAATATTCATTTTCAGATACAAAATTTCACAAACCCTGAGGAAGGAATACGAGCAAGCTGTACTCTTTTAGGGCGTCATTGAGGACTCCAACCGATAGTCTCATGGAATGAAAGATTCGGAAATCTGTAAAACAAAATAGGGGAATGTAACAATGTATAGTTTATCTCTACACAAGATAATAATAACTATTCTGACAGTCATGCTTCTTCAGCCCTGCACCCTCCTGGCAGATGATATTGATGGAAAACCCTTTACTTTGGAAAAGGCCATTGAAGTCGCCACCACAAATAATGTTCTGATAAAGGAGGCTATGGAGAATCATAAAGCAGCAATAGAAGAAGAAAGGGCTGTGAAGAAGGATTTTCTCCCAAAAGCATCGGCATCTTATTCCTACACGAGACTGAAGGATACTCCTTTTGTTGTCTTCGGTATCAGTGAGCTTGAAGTCGGCCCCAAGGATAATTTTCATTGGGACCTTTCTTTAACTCAACCAGTTTTCACCGGATTCGTTCTCTCAACAAAGCTGAAGATGGCCAAGTTAGGAATAGAGTTGAAGGATGTGGAAAGAAAACAGGCGATCCTGGATGTTGTCAAAGAGGTTAAAGTTGCCTATTTTAGGATACTCCTGGCAAAAAAGATTCTTATGGTAGCCAATGAAGCTGTAGGCCAGCTTGAATCCCATGTAAATAATGCTGAAAAGTTTTATAAACATGGCATGATACCATATAATGATCTATTGAAGTCAAAGGTTGCCCTGGCTGACGTTATACAGAATAAGGTGAGGGTTGAAGGCCAGGTGGAGATGGCCATATCGTCTTTCAATACGCTTCTACGAATGGACATTAACACAGAAATTGATGTAGAGGATGTATTGGATGTTGTTCCTCGTCTCTTTGACATTGATGCTCTTATGGAGGAAGCAATAGAGAAAAGACCCGAACTGAAGTCGTTGCGCCTTGTATTTCAACAGACGGATTATGTAATCCAACTTGCCAAAAGTTCCTATTATCCTCAGATTGCATTCGTTGCAGGATATGAACAGAATGGAGATAACCCGGCTGCAACAAACAACGATTATGGAAATTTTAACAATGCCCACATTACAGTGCAGGCAACATGGACTTTCTTTGAATGGGGGAAGAAAAGGACGGAAGTTCGGAAATATCGTCATGACAAGCTGTCTCTCAGGGAAAAGATCAATGGTATTGAGGACAGTATACGGCTTGAGGTAAAGAATGCATTTATGAATCTTCAGGTGGCGGAGAAGAACATTCACACGGCAAGAGAATCCCTTGTTCATGCAAAGGAGAACTACAGAATCACAAACCTCCAATACCAGCAACAGATGACAACTTCAACCGAGGTTTTGGATGCAAGGACGTTCCTGACACAAGCAGAGACGAACTATTATGGGGCTCTTTATGGGTACATGGTCTCACTGGCCGAACTTGAAAGGGCAACAGGAAGAAAATAGAGATAGAGCGAAAAAAGGTAAAGGATGAGGATGATGGAAAACGAAAAGGGGAAAAAGGGAAAGAAAGGCTTTGCTATCGCTGTTATAGCAATTTTTATCTTCAGCGGGATTATTGTTTTTAATGTTTTTAAATTTATTACCAAAAAGAATATAGAGGTACAGAAAGATGAGAGTATCCCTGTTCAGATTACTGAGTCAAAGTTGATGAACTTAGACTGGGCACTTGAGCAGACTGGCACCATAAGACCGATGAGCGAAGTAAATGTCCATCCCAAAGTCCCCGGAAAAATTATTCAAACGTTATCTGTGGAGAAAGGGGATTATATAGAGAAAGGAACACATATTGCCACACTGGAAGATGACACCATAAAGGCACAGATCGAAGAGACCAAGGCCGGTCTTGACTCTGCAATTGCCAACCTGAAACAGGTAGAGGCAAATCTGGAGGTAATAGCAATGGACCGATTGCGCCTTGAAAGTCTTTACAAAGAAAAGGCTGTGGCAAAACAGAGACTGGATCATATGGAGGCAAAGTACAAGGCCACATTACAGGCAAAAAGCCTTGCTGAAGCTCAGATAAAGAGAACAGAAGCAGTTCTAAAACGCCTTGAAATCATCCACCACGATCATAAGATTTATGCACCAATTTCCGGTTATGTATCCGCACGGTATATGGATAAGGGTTCAATGTCCAGCGTACAACAACCGATCGTTCGCATATCCGATGATAGAGAGGTAAAGATCATTACAACAGCGACTGAGAGGGACGTTCCCCATATTAAAAAGGGAATGAGGGTGGAAATACAGGTAGATGCCTTCCCGGAAAGGATCTTTCCCGGAAAAATATCTATAGTAAATCCCACTGTGGATCCTGTTACTCATACATGTGACATAGAGATTCATATCTCAAATAAGTACCTTACAATCAAGTCCGGGATGTTTGCCCGTGTCAGGCTCTACGTGGGACAAAAAAGTGCATTGGTGGTTCCCAGGGATGCACTGAATAGATTTCCAGGAACGGGGAGTTACTATGTCTATACAGTGGAAGACGGCAAGGCAATCCTGAAGAATGTAAAGACAGGCCAAAGTCAGGGAAACAACATAGAATTAACTTCAGGCTTAAAGTTGGGAGAGAAGGTGGTAGTGAAAGGGCAAAACAGGCTGAAGGACGGTACAACTGTTCTCATTGAAGATCTCAGAGAGGGGGCTGAGGATCAAGGGAGGACACAAAAATGAGACTCCCTGAATTTTCCGTAAAGCAACCTGTGGCCGCCTTAATGCTCTTTTTGGCAATTATCATTATCGGGGGTGTCTCCCTTACACGACTGAATATTGATATGTTCCCGGATATAGAACCGCCAGTGGTGTCTATCCTCACGACTTGGCCGGGGGCATCTGCTTCAGACGTTGAGACGGAAGTGACCCAGAGTATAGAGAATCAGGTAAATGGGGTGAATAACCTTGATACTCTTACATCCAAGTCACTTGACAACCTCTCGGTAGTGATGTGTAAATTCGACTGGGGCACCAAGTTGGATGTCGCTACCAACGACATAAGGGACAGATTGGAACTTGCGAAAAGAGACCTCCCAAGAGATATAGAACCACCAATGCTTTTTAAGTTCAGCAGTGCAACGGCCCCTATCATGTTTATGACAATCAGTGGAGAAAAAAGCTGGCCAAGACTTTTTTATATGACGGATAAACAAATTTCCGATGAGTTGAGAAGGGTCTCAGGGGTGGGAGAGGTCATGATTTACGGTGGATTGAGGAGACGTATCAACGTCTACTTTGACCTGAAGAAGATAGAAGGTTTTCACCTATCACTTCAACAGGTAAATCAAGTACTTGCAAAGGAAAACCTCAGCATCCCTGCCGGGAGTATTCGGTCCGGGCTTAAGGAGTATTTTGTACGCTTTCCTGCAAGATATAAGACTGTAGAGGAAATAAAGGATACAGTGGTAGCGTATTACCAGAATCGTCCTGTATATCTCCGTGATGTAGCTCAAGTAATGGATGCATACAAACCAGAGGACATAAACGGTTGGGGAGATGGCAAGAAAGCCCTGGTCCTTATCTTGCAAAAGCAGACAGGCAAGAACACTGTAGCAGTAATAAAACAGGTAAAGAAAAAATTGGAAGAGATCAAGGAGAATCTCCCCTCCGATGTAAAGATTAATATAGTAATGGACAATTCTGAAAATATTCTTCGTTCCATAGAAAATCTGCGAGACACTCTCTTTAAAGCAATCTTTTTTGTAATACTTGTTACATTGATTTTCCTGAGGAGATTTCGTACAGCAGCCATTGTGGCCCTCACCATACCCTTTTCACTGACCATATCCTTCATTCTTATATATCTTGCCGGATATACAATAAATGTCGTCTCCTTGATGTCTTTGGCAATCGCATCGGGGATGGTAGTGGACAACGGTATAGTGGTGTTGGAAAATATAATACGACACATAGAACAACGGGGAAGGCCGAAGACCAGTGCAAACTTCGGGGCAAGCGAGATGGGCATGGCCATCACCGCTTCCACAATGACCACTGTGGTGGTTTTCGTTCCTCTTATGTTTATGACGGGTATTGCAGGTATCCTTTTCAAACAGTTGGGTTTTGTCATTGTTGTGACGCTTTTGGCATCTCTTTTCACTGCCTTGACCATGACTCCCATGCTGGCGTCCAGATGGGTCACCTATACACCAGCGTCGTTGAAGGAGAGGAAGGGATTTCTGGATAAATTATATTCCGTCACAGAGGGGTGGTTTGAAGTCATAGAGGTTGCATATGGCCGAATTCTCAACTGGGCTCTTGTTCACAGAAAGACTGTTCTTATGCTCGCTGCTGCCATTTTCCTTAGCAGTATCTCCCTTGTGCCTTTTCTTTCCACATCGTTCATGCCCAAGGTTGACTCCGGTGTGGTGGATATAACATTTCGACTTCCGGAAGGAACACGAATAGAAGAAACAAACAAGGTTGTTGAAATGATTTTAAAGGTAATGGATGACATTGTAAAACCCGAGGAGTTCAGACACTCTTACGCTTTTGATGGTCAAAGTGAAGAAGGGATTGGCGTTGCCCTTGGTTTTGATGAAGGGCCCAATGTGGGTGAGATAGGCTTTAAGCTGGTGGACAGGGACAAAAGGGAGCGGAGTGCCAGGGATATCGCCAACATCCTGAGAGAAAAAATAAAAAGCATACCAGGAATAGACAGGCTTAAGGTAATGGCAACAGATCCTATAGGCTCTATTCTAGTAGGAAGTGGTAAACCTGTGAATATAGAGATACAAGGGACGGACATTGACTCCTGTCTTGCCTTTGCGGAAAGACTGGAGGTGGCTATGAAGAAGGTTCCAGGGTTGGTTGATATAGCTATAAGCCAGAAGACCCCCAGACCTGAACTGTGGCTAGAGATAGATCGGGAAAAAGCATCCTCTTTGGGACTCAATATTGCCATGATCGCCGGAACGCTGCGAAACTACCTTTACGGAGTGGAGGCAACACAGTTTCGGGATGGAGGAGATAGCTACGACATGTTTACCCGATTTCGAAGGGAAGATAAGGACAGGCTTTCAACTCTTGTTGATGTCCCAATATTTACCCCGGACGGAAGGATGGTAAAACTCAGTAACATAGGAAGAGTCATCGAGGGAGAAGGCCCCATCGAAATCGAAAGAAAGAACCGTCAGAAAATTATCAGAGTTGGAGCGGATACTTACAAACGATCATTGGGCGAGGTGACAGGAGATATTCGGAACATACTGACAAAGATTGGGACACCTGAAGGTATAACCGTGAGTCTTGGTGGGGAGGTAGAGGAGCAGAAAGAGGCATTTAATGACCTGAGACTGTTACTCATCCTGGGAATTATCCTCGTCTATATGGTGATGGCGGCATTGTATGGAAACCTCAGGGACCCCCTCATTATTATGTTCTCTGTCCCGTTTGCCTTCAGTGGAATATTGTATGCCTTTTACTTAACTGACACTACCCTTGGGATCATATCATTTATGGGCGTTATTATGTTAATGGGTATTGTGGTCAATAATGCCATCGTTCTTCTGGACTATATCCACCTTCTCCAGAAAAGGGGAAATCCTTTGTTTGAAGCCATTACATTGGCCGGGAAGACCCGACTGAGGCCCGTCTTAATGACCACTCTGACCACCTTCTTTGCGATGGTTCCAATGGCGATTTCAAAAGACATGGGTGCGGAGATTTGGAATCCACTTGGTATCACCATGTTAGGAGGACTTTCTGTGTCCGCTCTTGTCACTCTCGTCCTCATTCCCACTATTTATTACATGTTTGAGAAAAGGAAAGAAGGAACAGCTCATAGGGGTCAGGGATCAATTACCAAATAGGATTTTTTCAAAGAACTCTGCAGCCTATTGAAATTTAACAAGATCTACTAACTTGCGATAACCTCTATAAATATAAAGTCTTTTCCTGGCACCTGACACCTGAACCCTATGACCTGTTATGGAAAGAAGGGTATGGAGGGAAATAATGAAAATGTTTTTCATAATTTACGATGCAGATTTCGATGAAGATGTAATGGGAACTCTAGAAGCGTGCAGTATTACCGCTTATACCAAGTGGGATCAGGTAATGGGTAAGGGGAATACGTCTGAACCGAAGCTCGACGATTCCGTATGGCCCGGTTTTAATATTGCGGTCTTTGTTGTGGTGGAAGATGATGTGGGAGATCGGCTCTTCAATGCTATGGAGAGGTTGTCGCGAGATTTGGGGGGTATAGGATGTAAGGTCTTTGAATTGCCGGTATTGAGGGTAATATGATTGAACTCTATCCACCCATTTACTCTTTTTTGATTAAAGGGACATCACTTCGTAATGCAGATTTCATCAATTGCCAACGCTCTTTATCCTCATTGTCCATTCTTTCAAAGGATTCAAAGATAAATGACAAAAATATTGAAAACATGAGTGCAACCGCTCCTGACAGAGCGACAATGAGACTTCGTCTGGGTTTGGTCTTTTCCTGGGAAACCACAGCTTCATCGAGGATTTGAATGGTAGTAGTGTCTTTTGCCTCTTCTATCTTTGCCATTTCATGCTGTTGAGTGAGTAACTCAAATATCATCTCTTGGATCTTTACATCTCTTTTCAATCGAAACAATTTCAGCCCCACATCCGGCATCTCCGTAAAAGGTTTGTAGAGATCAGTATCTTTCTCCGACGGATTTGTTTTGGAAGGAACCTTCCCCTTTTCAATCTTTGTAAGTTGCTTTTTTAACTCCCTGATCTTTGATTTCAGGTTGATCACTTCCAGGCTTTCATCGGTAGAATACTCCATCAGAATACCAAGTTCCGCCTCGGTTGCAGCGATTTCTCCCTGGATTGTTCCTGCGGCCTCCACCACGACTTTGGCTTGTTCATCGAGGACCACTATCCTCTGTTCCTTCTGGAATTCCTTGAGATTCTCTTCTGCCCTTGATAGATTGGTTATGGCCTCTTTCAATCTCTTCTCCAGGAAGATCCTCTTGCGTCCGGCCTCAGTAATCCCAAACCTTTTATTGAGACGATCCAACTCTTCCACAAAGGCATTGGCCATGGCTGCCACTCTTTTTGGATCTTTGTCCTCGACGGTGATGCTGACAATATCTTCTTTGGAATTCTCAATACTCACATTACTCTTCAACTTCTTGCGAGCTTTTTCCTTATGCTCCTGATTATACACCTCCATGAGACTGAAACGATCGATAATGGCATCGGTAACAGTTCGGCTTTGCAATATCCCCACATAGAGATCGGCGCCACTCTCGATTCCCAGAGCCCCGCCCGCCAGAGCGGCCAATCCCCCCATGCCTGTGACCATATCTGAGATGGGTGATTTCTCTTTGGGAGGCATGATTGTGGCAGTAGCCCTATAGATTTTAGGCAGAAGGAGGCTTATGATCACTGCGGTAATAACCGTCGCACTGCACGTCCAAAAGATCATCCTGCGGTGTTTCACGACCACATTCAGATAGTCGAGGATATTGATCTCTTCTTCCCATTCCTCTCTTTTTTCTTCCAATATCATATACTCCTGAAGATATTAATACGCAGCGATCACCACTCCGGCAGCTACAGCGATCTGATAGAGAATCTGGGTGATGTCTTTCGTGGTTTTAAGCCATTGAAATTCTATGAGTTTTTTGGGTACCAGGATTGTGTCACCGGGAAGCAATTGAACAGCCATAAAATCGCCGGAGGTCCATCGATGCCCGTCCGAATCCCATGAAAGGCCTCGATATCCTTTTTGAGATTTGGCTATCACCTTCCCATTTGCCTGGATGACAAATATCTGATCTTCATCCGCCCCTTCAGTGGGACCTCCAACCTGGTTAAGATAATAGCCTACTGTCTGGCCTTTTTCACAAAGTACGGAAGTGGGATTATACACTTCTCCGATAACGTTTACCACTCCTGGTTTTTCCGGGATGAAAAGCTCATCTCCTTTCTCCAGTTCAAGATCGTATTTTGATCCTTTCAGTTCACCCAGAGAAGCCAACTTTATGAGAACCCTTCCTTCTGCTTTTGCAGCTTTGAGTTTGGCCAAAAGTTGCTGTCTTGCGGCAAGGCTCTCTTGTTGGGCCATGACATCCTCTTTACTCAAGGCTCCGGTTATTTCAAGACTCGTCACAGTCAATATCTCTTGCTCCATCTTCTTGATCAGTTCATTGAGTCTTTCCTGCTGAGACATTCTGGCACTTTCTCTGGTGAAGAAAGCTCCTCTTAAATATGCTCGCCCAGTATACCCCCCGCTCCTTTCAATCAAGGAACTGAGAGTCTCTCCTCTCTCTATGGGATAACAGCCGGGAAACATGACTTCCCCGGTCACACATACTTCTCTGTCAAACTCCAGTTCAGGGATGGAACGTATACTCAGATGATCGTAGTCTTGAAGTAAAATATTATGGCTGGGATCCTCCATATAAGCCTTTTCCAGATTGATCTCTATCTTTTTTGTCTTCATTCCCTTCTGGGTAATCAATCTACGGGTAAGCTCGGCCCTTTTAAGATATGCATTTTTTTCGAAACTCCCGGCGCTTGAGATAAGATCACATATTCTCATGTTGGGAGTGAGACGATAGTCCCCGGGTCGATACACCAAGCCGGAAATAGATACTGTATTCTTGAGGCGCTCATCCCAGGGCAAGATGCGAATCCTGTCAAAACGGGTCAGTTCAATATTCTCCGCAGGATCACCTTCCAGTAATTTCCTCAGGTGAAAAGTGATCACCACGGGGTGGAGATCCGGCTCCATGAGTCGTACTATCTCTGCAAATTCCAAGTGAGGTTCCGGCAATAAAACATCATATGATGGGATAAGGTCTCGAAGTGTCATGCTTTCTTTCAGTTCATATTCTCCCGGTCTGTAGACATGTCCCTCCAGATAGACCACATTCTGCAATACAGGCAGAACAGGGAATATTCGTACCAGATCCCTGTCCTGAATAATGGTATCCATCGGTCCTTCTTGACTCTTTTGTTTTTGGCTTGCAGAAAGATTGAAATCCACCACCACCCTCTTCTCGTGGGCAATAATCCTTTCTACCTGGACCCTTTGCAAATCGCCCATAGGGGTCACCCCTCCGGCCAATTCCAGTACTTCACTCAAACTCATGGGCTCTTTGAGTTCATAGATGGCTGGTCTCTTTACATTCTCGGCCACCGCCACTACAGAACCGATCAGAGGTATAAATATCGTGTCTTCATTCTGGAGACGGACATCCTGGCTCTTGTTTCCCTTTAAGAGGAAGTCATAGAGATCGATTGTTTCGACAATCTTACCGCTTCTATTGAGCTGAATATTTCTCATGCTGCCCCTTTTGGAAGGCCCTCCTGCCGCAAAAAGGGCATTGAAGACCGTGGAGAGGGAGCTTAATGTATAACTGCCAGGGGTTTGAGCCTCTCCCACTACAAAGACTCGTATGCTCCGAAGCTGCCCCATGGTAATATTCATTTTAAAGTCTGTGAACTTGCGAGAAAACTGATAATAGAGGTAGTCTTTTAACTTCTCTAAAGTCATTCCCCAGACCTGTAAGACTCCAAGTTCAGGTAAAGTGATTTCTCCTGTCCTTCTCACTATCACGTCATATGTCAGATTGATCCTTCCCCACACTACAATAGTGAAACTGTCACCAGGTCCGATGGTATAGTCAGGTCCCACAGGAACATCAACAATGGGTGCAAAGGTTGAGACTGTGGTTTGAAAAAGGCGATAGCCGAATTGTCTCAGTTCAGTGGATATGGTGGAAGGAACCTTGGCCAAGAAAAAGTTCTCAATGTCAGATAACTCTTCCTCAGTAACGACTTCCTCCTTTAATTCAACTTCCTCTATTCCTTCTCTTTCTTCTTCCGCTGGAACCTCTTCTTCCATCAATGGTTCTTCTGCCTCAGGAATGATTTCCTCGTCTGTCTTCTTGAACTGTTCAGGCAGATCAGTTACGATGTCATATACCTCTTTCGAAGACAGATCGATCAACCCTCTCTGGGAAGCCCTCATTGTTAATTCCAGGATCTCAACCACAAAGTCACCCGTTACCTTGGTCTCTGACCTCCATCCTTGTCTTGGCCGTATGCCAACTCTTTCCAGGGCAGAGAAAGCTTCTCTATCTGTGAGGTCTGTCCCCAAGCCTAACTTTTCTGCTAAAATGACCGCATATTCTCCTTGAGTGGCGGTTGTGATTTCTCCAGGGCTTTTGGGAATTCGTGGTGTAGATGTGGGAGAATTTTGCGCACAAAGAAGATGGGGCATGAATACTATGAGAAACAATGTCAATAAAAAGAAGACGGATCGAAACAAGGGGGGATTCGCCAAA
This sequence comes from Thermodesulfobacteriota bacterium, assembly GCA_034190725.1. Lineage (GTDB taxonomy): Bacteria > Desulfobacterota > UBA8473 > UBA8473 > UBA8473 > JAXHSZ01. Next base: position 10,402 of record JAXHSZ010000575.1, on the reverse strand, counting down.
GAAATTATCGTTCCGGTCATATGATTTACCAAATTCCTCAAATAGAAACAAAGTGTTAATAAAACAAGTGTTTTTCTACTGAAACAACGCAGTAGGCTATTTCACTCTTTGTGAATTGTCAAGATAAAAATGATTCATGGAATATCAAGTCAATCTGAAAGGACTCTTCGCTTTCAGCAGTTTCCGTCCTGACCTGTTCTGTTTTGTTCCATTGTCCATCTTTACACCACTAGCTTTTCAGGTGATAAGCTTTAGCAAGTGACTCTATGCCGGTGTAGGAGAAGTCAGAATTCAGGAGCCAGGAGTCAGAATATTAAAATACAGCTATTTTTGTATGAAAACAGTCAACTTCATCGTTCGGAAAATTGAATCTTCCTTAACGATGTAACCAACACCCTTTGAAAAGGGGAGTCAGGGAGAGTTTTTCATTTTTAATTTCCACAACAGTGATTCAGCGAAGTCCTTCTACTATGTTGAAAACGTCAACAACGCTTGGATCTTCAGGTATGTTATATCTATAGGGGCTCTTTATCAGTAAGAAAGCATTGTCTTGTGAGTGTTTTCCGGTAAAGATCGTCTTCTCCGCCAGCATTTCAGTGTGTAGCCTCGCCTTGAGATCAAAACCGCTATGAGGAACCAATACAAGATCAGCAGCCCGATCGAGGAATGGGCCATTGTATATTTCCTCTTTTCTATAAATTCTTTTTATCACTTTCTCACCTTCAATCTCAAGATTTCCAAAAAGATCGATCAAATCGGTGAGAATAAGCTCTTTGTCGGTTTCTTTCACATTTCCTCTGGGATACTTGCTCATTGTATTCACACAGATCCTGGCCGGCTCCATGGCGAAAGCCAGAGCTCTTCCGTCAATATTGTCATAGCTCGTAGTGGGAAATCTCTTCAACCTGAGAAATCCATTCTTCCTCAAATAGGAGTTTATGTATACGGTTTTCTTCATGCTTTCAAAACCATGATCTGATATGACAATTAATGAATCATCAGGTCTCATCCTCCAGACAATTTCTCCGATTGCCTGATCAACGGCATTGAAGTAGTGTAAAAAAGCTTTGTGGTATGGATGGGTTTCGTCTTGATACGCCTCCCACAGGAAATGTCCGAGTCTGTCCGTTCCCGTGAAGACCAACATGAAGATATCCCATTCCCCTTTCTCCCAGAGATGGCGGTAAACATCAATCCGTGCTGCGAGTGTCTTATTGAGATTGTCAATGAAGAGTTCCATTGATTGGTGGGCTTGGTCCGAGTCCACATCGACACGGTAGTTCAACCTTTTCAGTTCTGGAATCAGTGAGGGGGGCCAGACAGCCTTATCCAGTTCAGGTGCAACAAAACCAGAGATTAAAACGCCGTTCAATGGACTCGCAGGATATGTTGATGGCACATTGATTATGACCGATTGTGTCCCGTTTCTCCAATTCCAGAAAGGTATTCCACTCAGGTTTGTATAGTTTGGAAAGTAAATATTATAACTGCCGGGCACCATGTCCATAAACCCAAATATCCCATGCTCTCCAGGATTTTTTCCGGTCATTATGGAACTCCAAGCTACACAAGAGATATCGGGTATGGATGACTTCATGGAGCAAAAGGTGCTTTCCCCTGTTAACCCAAACATGTTGGGCATTTCGCCCCGTACTGACAACTCCTGTACCAGGGAATAGGGAACACCGTCGAGTCCAATGATAACCAAACGTTTATTTGCATTGAGAAAGGTCATCTCTTCTTTTCAGAATCATGGATTTATGAATAAAATGTTTCACCTTCTTTGTCGACACTGTTCAGAATATGCTTCCATATCTCCTCTTTTCCATCACGGGTAACAGCAGAAAAAGGCACGATTTTCTCCGGCTCAAATGGCAGTGACTTTCTCATGAGTTCAATTTGCTTTTTGAGCTTCGATTTGGAGAGCTTATCAATTTTACTGAGCACTACTACCGTGGGAATTCTGTAAAAATTAAACCAGTCAAGCAGGGATATATCTTCCTCGGATGGTGTCCTCCTTACATCAAGGATGAGTAGTGTCAACTGTAAGGTCTTTCTGCCCTTGAGATACCCCTCAACCAGGGGTTTCCATCTTTTCCTGACAGACATGGGAACTTTAGCAAAGCCGTAACCCGGCAGGTCGACAAACATGATTGTATTGTTGATATTGAAGAAATTAATAGACTGGGTCTTGCCGGGTGTGGAGCTGGTCTTCACCAGTTTTTTTCTGTTCACAAGAACATTAATCAGTGATGACTTTCCCACATTCGATCGGCCGGCAAACGCAACTTCAGGGAGAGAACATTTGGGGTAATCAGAAGACCTCCATGCACTTATCACAAACTCTGCGGAGGTTATTTTCATGATGCGTCCATACTGAGAAGATCTATGATGCAAAAAAGTTATTAATTTAGTGCTATGCAATAGAAAGATGTCAGCAAGCTTTAACGGCAATCAAATTTTAATGCGTGTATTGTCTGAGCGTCTTAGTGAGCGTTAAGAAAAAACAGGGAATTGCCTTACATTTTTATGTCTGAAATAAGTCAGAATGGAGATACTGAATTGTATGGTAACAACTGTTCTTTTTTTACGCTCACTTGGATGCGAGTTTTACACGGAGTAAAATTTGATTGCCGTTAAAGCGACTCTTTTCAAAAAGCTTAACTCTTTTCAAAAAAAGTATTATTTACTCCTCAGGTTGTCTGAGTCAAGGTTCACGGTGAGCCGACTTGCATTTTCATATTTCTCACGTTATGCAAGACTTGATCCGACATCTGGATTGCGGAACATTTTGAAAAGACACTGAATTTTACCAATGTAAGGATTTGGTATGGAATCATTCACTCACACAGGATCAGGTCTTTAAATAGTCGGCAATTCTATTCATTGCTTCTCTTATGTTTTCCAATGAATTGGCGTATGAGAAACGAATATATCCTTCAGCGTTGCTCCCAAAATCTATGCCTGGGGTTACTCCCACCTTAGCGTTTTCCAGTATGTCGAAAGCAAATTGATACGAGTCTCTTGTGAAGTTTTTCGCATTTGCCAGGATATAGAAAGCGCCTGTGGGTTCAACTGTAATCCCAAAGCCTGTCTCCCTGAGCCTTGAGATCATGAACTTCCTTCTCTCATCATAAGTCTCTCGCATCCTCGCAACATCCTCTTTTGCTTCCCTCAGGGCGGCGATCCCCGCCCACTGAACAAAGGCATTGGCAGAAATAAAAAAATTCTGATGAATCTTTTGAAGTGGTCGCATGAATTCTTTAGGGACGATGGCATACCCCAACCTCCACCCAGTCATGGCGTAAAGCTTGGAAAAGCCATTCAGAATAAAAGCCCTGTCCGTAAATTCAAGAATTGTGTGTTCCTTCTCTCCGTATACAAGGCCATGATAGATTTCGTCAGAGATAATGATCGGATCAAGCCTGCTTATCTCTTTCATTCTTTCCGGAGACAGGATGTTGCCTGTAGGATTTGAAGGAGAATTGATGATAATCCCTTTTGTCTTTTCACTTGTCTTTTCACTTATTTTTTCGGGAAGGTATTGAAACCCATCACGCTCATATACGTCTACGGATACGGGTTTTCCATCGGCAAATTCCACGAGATTCTGATAACATGAATACGAAGGGTTTGAGAGTATTATTTCTTCATCTGGATCAAGGAGAGCGGAGAAAATCATCAGCATTGCCGGAGAAGTCCCTGATGTAACAAGAACCTGGTCCGGAGAGACTTCAACACCATATTTATCAAGGTAATACTCGCAAATAGCCTCTCTCAACTCCATGAGTCCTAAACTGTGAGTGTAATGAGTCTTTCCATCTTTCAACGCTTTGACGGCTGCATTGTGAACACATTGCGGAGTCTCGAAATCAGGTTCCCCCACTTCCAGGTGAATGATATTTTCACCTTTTCTTTCCATCTCCGCCGCCTTTTCCATCACTTCCATAACGATGAAAGGAGATATATTTTGTGCTTTTCTAGATATCATTGCTTACAAACCTCAGAGAATAAAAATGAAAAAAACCAAAGATAATAAGTAACTTCTTCCTCAGGAGATGTCAAGGTTTTTATTTACCGTTGTTTCTATTTGTGCTATATATAATCGCTGAGTTACATATCATTCGGTGGTCGTGTCGGAGGATTGTTTTGACAACCTATCCAAGGGAATATGATATTATTGTGATCGGGGGCGGGCATGCGGGCTGTGAAGCTTCACTGGCTGCTTCTCGTATGGGGTGCAAAACGTTGCTCCTGACCATGAACCTGGATACCATTGCTTTGATGTCTTGCAATCCGGCCATCGGTGGATTGGCAAAAGGACAATTGGTCAAGGAGATAGATGCCCTTGGCGGAGAGATGGGCAAGAACATAGATGATACAGGAATACAATTCAGAATATTAAACACCAGAAAGGGGCCTGCAGTTCGGTCATCTCGAGCTCAGGCAGACAGACAGGCCTATCGATTACGCATGAAAACAGTCCTTGAGAATCAAGATCATCTTGACATAAAGCAGACTTTCGTGGACAGGATATTGGTCAAAGATGACTGCATTTATGGAGTGGAGACCAATATCGGAGAACGCTATACAGGAAAGACATTGATTGTCACTACCGGCACATTCCTGAATGGGTTGGTTCATATAGGCATGGAACACTTTCCGTCCGGAAGAATGGGCGATCCACCCTCGGTAAATCTACCTCTGAGTTTAAGGGAGTTGGGATTTCAGATTGGAAAGCTGAAGACCGGCACTACCCCTCGACTCAATGGAAAAACCATTGATTTCCAAGATCTGGAAATCCAGGAAGGGGACGACCCTCCGATTCCTTTTTCCTTTTCAACAAAGGAAATAAAGAGACCGCAGGTTCCCTGTTACATTACATATACCAATGAAGAGACGCATGAGATCATCAAAAGCGCATTAGATCGTTCTCCTCTGTATAGAGGACTGATAACGGGCATTGGAGTGAGATATTGCCCTTCCATTGAAGACAAAGTCATGCGGTTTTCAGAAAAACCCAGACATCAGATATTTTTGGAGCCGGAGGGGATGGATACCGTGGAGATATATCCCAATGGCCTGTCCACAAGCCTGCCTCTGGACGTACAATTACAAATGTTGAGGACCATACCAGGGATGAGCAAGGTGGAGATAATGAGGCCGGGATACGGTATTGAATACGACTTTGTGGATCCCACCCAATTGAGGCCGACCCTGGAGACAAAACGGATCAAGAACCTTTACCTTGCGGGTCAGATCAATGGTACAACAGGGTATGAAGAAGCTGCAGCCCAGGGGATTATGGCAGGGATTAACGCTGCTCTGAGAATACAGAGGAAGGAGACGTTCATATTGAGCAGGTCTGAGGCATATATAGGGGTTCTCATAGACGACCTTGTTACCAAAGGGACGGATGAACCATATCGGATGTTTACATCGAGAGCGGAATACAGATTATTGTTGAGGGAAGATAACGCAGATTTAAGGCTGCGGGAAAAGGGCTATGCTTTAGGGTTGGTATCCGATGAGGAGTATACAAGGTTTAAGGCCAAGACGAATGCAATTGAAGAGGAGATAGAAAGGCTTCGGTCAAACAAGATCAATCCGGACAGAACCACAAATAAAAAGCTCGTCGAGATGGGAAGCAGCCCTATTCATAATGTACTGAACCTGGAAGAGCTTCTCAGAAGGCCGGAGATCTCATACGAAAATATAAAACAATTTAATCATACACCAGCCAGGGATTTATCTCAGGAAGAAGCCCATCAGGTTGAAATTCAAATCAAATACAGGGGGTATATAGACAGACAAAGGGGGGAAATCGAAAGATCCAGAAAGATGGAGGAAGTTGGAATACCCAATGCGCTTGATTTTGAGAGCATACCTGGCCTGTCCAACGAAGTCAGGGAAAAGCTGATCAAGATACGACCCGTTTCTCTGGGCCAGGCATCTCGTATCTCCGGGATCACTCCTGCGGCTATATCCATATTGACGGTATACATGAAAAAGTTAGGACATATATGACCGCGAAAAAATAGCCCGATTCGGCTACAGATTCTTTGTGATGAATCATTAAGTTACATTCCTTTTTTTAAGAGGTAAAGGGAAAAGAACACCGGTCGATTAGAGGGATCTGAACAGAAGAACAGAGAAGAGGCGAGTGATGGATTTTCAAAGGCAACGTGACCATATGGTTGAGAACCAGCTCAAAAGAAGAGGTATAGTCTCTTTCAGAATGCTCGAGGCCATGAGAAAGGTTCCAAGGGAACGGTTCGTGCCTTGTGAGTCCATATCATCCGCTTATAATGACAGTCCTTTGTCAATTGGAGAAGGGCAGACCATATCCCAGCCATATATGGTGGCATTGATGACGGAATGTTTGAATCTGGAGGGGAAGGAAAGGGTCCTTGAGATAGGAACAGGTTCCGGATACCAGACTGCAATACTGGCCGAATTGGCATACGAGGTATATACCATAGAATTACACGATATTCTGTCGGAAAGGGCAAAAAATATTCTTCTTGATCTTGGATATCACAACATAGAATTCAGAATCGGTGATGGAAGCAAGGGGTGGAAAGAAGAGTCTCCTTTTGATGGTATTATTGTTACTGCAGGATCTCCGGATATTCCCAATACATTGCAGGAACAACTCAATGACGGAGGCAGGCTCGTCATTCCTGTCGGATCGAGGTTTGTTCAGACTCTTTTCAGGATAACAAAAAAAGGAAATACCTTTCACAAGAAGGAGTTCACAAGTTGTGTGTTCGTCCCGTTAGTGGGAGAGTATGGGTGGAAGGCAGGTTGAGAGATGAAATTTCATGGAAACTGTTTGCCGACAACCATCGGCAGCTTACCTCACTCGGATGCGGAAGAGTCAACGCACTTAGTGCTCCGGTATACGCCTCAAATACCGGCGTGGTCACAGTTGCCACAACTTCCCAATGAAGGGATGTTGACTCAATTCAACGAAGGCATACCAGGACTTGTTTCTCAAGGGGGAAGAACGTATTTTTTCAATGAGGGCTTGGAGTTTGAAGAGGCTGTGCTCAAGTTCTATGATGATTATGAATCTGCGACCGAGGGAGGATCTTTAACACATTTGGAGAGGTTTGGCATATCCTCTGAATATGCATCTGGACTCCACGCCTTTCTGAGTATATTGGGCTCCATTTCTCCTTCGCTTTTTGCCATCAAGGGTCAGATCACAGGCCCTTTTACCCTGGGTACAAGTTTGACCGATAAGGAGAGTCGATACGCATTTTATGATCCAACCCTCAGGGATATCGTTGCGAAAAGCATGGCTCTGAAGGCAAAGTGGCAGATTAAAAAATTCACGCCCTTTGGAGTGCCGATAATAATCTCCATTGATGAACCCAGCCTGGTGGGGTACGGATCTTCAACATTCATAAGTGTTTCAAAAGAGGATATACAGGAGTCCCTTGGAGAAATAATCAGCATCATCCACTCTGAAGGCGCATTAGCCGCAACACATTGTTGTGAAAATACGGACTGGGCATTACTCATGAGCACGGATATAGATATTCTCAGTTTCGATGCCTATGGTTTCTTTGACAATCTTATCATTTATGAAAAAGAGTTGAATGAGTTTGTGAAACGTGGCGGCATTATTGCCTGGGGAATTGTTCCCACCCATGACCCTGATGTTCTCTCCCGACAAACCTGTGAAACACTGGTTTCAAGATTAGATGATAATATTCAGAAGCTTACGGCAAAAGGATTTGAATCAGTGAAGTTGTTAAAGCAATCTTTAGTCACCCCAAGTTGCGGTGCCGGATCACTGACACCCCAACTGGCTGAAAAAGCCCTAGCACTTACCAGAGAGATTTCTGACAGAATAATCAGTGAATTCAATTTACAATAATTATCGCTTTCAACTTCTGAATGAATTGAAGTATAGTTCAAAAACTTGCTCTTTTGTGTTATAATCAGCAGTAAACGCATATGAGAAAGGAATTCCCGAGGCTCGATTTTGTCTATCCCTTCCAGTTCACACATCCTCACCGTGTCACAGCTCACTCAGCAGATAAAATTGCATTTGGAATCAAATTTTTATTCTGTCTGGGTGGAAGGTGAAATATCCAATCTTCGATCCCCATCCTCAGGCCATCGATACTTTACCCTTAAGGATGAAAACAGCCAGATGAGAACGGTAATATTCAGGTCTCATATGAGATTCATCAGGTTTGAGTTAGATGATGGACTCTTCGTAATATGCAGGGGGAGAGTCAGCGTATATGAACCAAGGGGTGATTACCAGTTGATCATTGACTCCATCGAACCAAAGGGGGTCGGTGCTCTTCAATTGGCCTATGAACAACTCAGGGAGAAACTGAAAAGAGAGGGGCTCTTTGATGATTCACGAAAGAGACCATTACCTTTATTACCCAAGAAGATCGGTTTAGTCACATCCCCTTCAGGAGCTGCTGTCAGGGATATGATTCACATCATTCTCCGCAGGTTTCCCAATATGGAAATACTGGTGTTTCCCGTAAGGGTTCAGGGGGAGGGAGCCTCCCTTGAGATATCGCATGCCATAATGGAATTCAATGCATCGTCGGCTGTAGATGTGATCATTACTGGAAGAGGAGGGGGGACTTTAGAGGATTTATGGGCTTTTAATGAGGAGATCGTGGCAAGAGCTATCTATGACTCAGAGATTCCCGTCATATCTGCTGTCGGGCATGAGATTGATTTTACAATAGCGGATTTTGTTGCCGACCTCCGCGCCCCAACACCTTCTGCTGCAGCGGAATGGGTCGTACCCAACAAGAGAGAACTTACACATTCTATGGAACAATGGGGAGGGAGACTGTACAATTTCATATATCAATATATGGAATCCCTTGGCATGAAGTTGGACTTCCTTGAAAAGAGGCTTATTGATCCGAGAAGGAAGGTGGATGATCTTCAAATGAGGCTCGATGATATCATGGGTCGTCTATCAATGCACATAGCCACTCTTTTTCGAGAAAAAGCAGACCAGTTTAAGAGAAATGAGGAGGCTGTCTTCTTCAGAAACCCGAAGAGCAAGGTAGATGGGTATAGGAATGTTGTTTCTCAGCTGGATAAAGAGATGATTGTCTACGTCAACCATTATCTGGACAATCAAAGGTATCGGTTTGAAAAGTCTCTCGATGGGCTTGAGAGACTGAGTCCATTGAATATTCTCAAAAGGGGTTACAGTATCACAAGAAGCTTCCCCGATCTAAAAATAATAAAAAACAGTAGGGATTTGAAGACCGGTGCAAAGATTAAAGTCAAGCTTTACAAAGGAGAAATACTTGGAGAGGTCAATGAAATCATATCAGAAGAGAGTTGATCCATTGGATAAAGGTTTTATACGGATTGAAAATGCAGATGTAAGAATTTGTACCGCCTCTTCTTTGTTTCTGTGTATATTCTTTAGTATCTTGTTATTGACCGGGACTGCGTTGTCAAAGGAAAAGAAAGAATTTTTTAAAGTTCGTGTGCTTCCCAAACAAGTCCACCAGGGTGACATATGTGTTCTTAATGTACTTTTTAAAGAAAACTCCATGCCCCTGACCGCAGAGTTTCAAAAAAAGGAGCTTCTTTTTTACAGAGTAAATGATACCGGTTTATTTCGAGCGTTGATTGGTGTGGATATGGAGGTTAAACCTGGTGATAAACCATTGACAATCACAGCAAAGGATGGGGCTGGGAACGCCTATAAAAAGATCTATTGGCTCAAGATACTCAAAAAAGATTTTGGGACACAGAAACTGAGTTTACCAAGAAGAATGGTTGAATTGGATAAAGAGACTCTGAGCCGTGTGCGTAAAGAAAGTAAGAGGGTCAAAACAATCTGGCCGAAAGATACAAAGAAGAGACTCTGGCGGCGGAAGTTTATCATGCCTGTGAAGGGAGAGGTGATAAGCCCCTTTGGTGTGAGACGTATACTCAACGATTTGCCCAGGAGCCCCCACAGCGGGATTGACCTTAAGGCCAAGATGGGAGAAGAGGTACAAAGCTCCAATACGGGGGTCGTCGTACACGTTGATGAAATGTATTTCAGTGGCAAGTCGATCATTGTGGACCATGGACAGGGCCTTTTTACCATGTACTTTCACTTGTCTCGGATAGCCGTAAAAAAAGGGCAACACGTGGAAAGGGGGGAAATTCTGGGTCGTGCAGGGTCATCAGGCAGGGCAACCGGTCCCCACCTCCACTGGGGCGCACGTCTGCATGGAGCAAGGGTAAACCCTCTGTCGTTGATTCAATTGAATGACTGAATTATCACGACTGAATCTCAGTCAAAATAGAGCTGTTTAAGGAGGATTGGAATGGTCGAAAAGGAGCGTTGTCGAATTGTTGTTGTAGGAGCATCTGCTGCGGGACTTCGCGCTGCCGCTCGGGT
>JAXHSZ010000574.1:0-11717 GCA_034190725.1 Thermodesulfobacteriota bacterium | reverse complement strand
ACTGTGAACAGTAAACTGAAAACAATAAAAGATTACAATCGGTCCGGATTATATGCATATCACAATCCCTGGAATAATCTATTGTATTTGAGGAAGAGTTCTGGTAGATTGAGCATACTGGTTTCACTCTGCTCTTTGGCTTCAGTGCTTGAGGTGCATACGAGATCAGAGTAATAATTTTTCAAGAAAGGATTCTTTGAGGGCCTTATGAAAAAATATAACCTCATTGATCATACAGCTGACTTAGGAATTGAGGTCTATGGCAAGGATTTGAAGGAACTCTTCCAAAATGCTGCAGAGGCATTGTTCGAGATCATATGTGACTTGTCTAAGGTATCAGAATCCATAGAGAAAAAAATATCTGTAGACGGTGAAGGGCTTGAACAGCTCATAGTAGTGTGGCTGGGAGAGCTTTTGTACATTCATGATATGGAGGGGGTACTCTTAAAAAGATTTGAGATTGAAGAAATAGGAGATGCAAAGGTGAATGCAACGGCTTATGGCGAGGAATTCAGTGAAGACCGTCACACCATAAAGACAGAGATCAAGGCCGTCACCTATCATCAGATTCAGGTAAGGCAGGAAAAGGGGAAATGGCTGTCCAGGATAATATTTGATCTGTAAGGATATATGATTGCACCCCTCGTTTTTTATTCCAAAGGAGAGAGGAGATGCCGGAAAAAGCCTCAATGGAAATAGAAAAAATAGACGATTACCGGTGGAGAATACCCGCGACCGGCAAGATGAAGACTGACGGCGTGGTATATGCGGACAAGAAGATGTTGGAGCATATACGCAAGGACGAAAGCCTTAAACAAGTGGCAAATGTGGCATGGCTTCCGGGAATCATAGGATATTCATTGGCAATGCCTGATATTCATTGGGGGTATGGCTTCCCCATAGGAGGTGTTGCTGCCTTTGATATGCGCAAAGGAGTTGTATCCCCCGGCGGGGTGGGTTACGATATCAACTGAGGTGTCAGGCTGATGCGCTCAGGGTTGAGCCGCCGTGATATCCAAGGCAAAATGGAGATAATCATAGATGTGCTCTTTGCTAATATACCATCCGGAGTTGGATCCCACCGTAAAGATCTCAAACTGAACAAAAAGGCGCAGGAGAGGGTGTTGTTGGAAGGGGCGAGATGGGCCGTGGATCAAGGGTACGGTGCCGTTGAAGATTTGGATCACATCGAAGAGATGGGATGCATACGAAATGCAGATCCCCGGTTTGTTTCTCAAAGGGCTTTGGATCGGGGCAGAAATCAATTGGGAACCCTTGGATCCGGAAATCACTTTGTTGAGTTGCAATTCGTATCCGACATATATGATGAAGACTTGGCAAAGGTGTTTGGGCTGTATGAGGAACAGGTAGTTATTATGGTTCATACAGGATCAAGGGGGCTGGGGCATCAGGTGTGTGACGACTATATAAAGGTTATGCTTGGAGCATCTTCCAGGTATGACATCGATCTTCCAGACAAACAGCTCTGTTGCACCCCTGTGGACTCGGAAGAAGGAAGACAGTATTTGGCAGCCATGGCCTGTGCGGCCAATTATGCCTTTGCCAACCGGCAAATAATCACACATTGGGTAAGGGAAACATTGGAGCATGTATTGAGAATGGGACCCAATGATCTCCAGCTTGACTTGATATACGATGTGTGTCACAATATAGCCAAGATTGAGGAACACCGTGTAGAAGGGAAAAAGAAACGTCTTTGTGTTCATAGGAAGGGTGCCACCCGGGCATTTCCACCAAATCATCCCGATGTTCCAGAAGATTATCGATCAGCAGGCCAACCCGTACTGATTCCAGGTGATATGGGAAGGTATTCATATGTTTTAGTGGGTACTGAGATGGCCTCAAAGGAGACCTTTGGGAGCACATGCCATGGCGCGGGGAGGGTAATGAGTCGACGTCAGGCCATGAAAGCCACAAAAGGCAGAGCCATAGTCAGAGAGCTGAAAGATAAAGGCATAACAGTCCGTTCAGCAGGAAGGGCTACTCTTGTGGAGGAGATATCGGATGCGTATAAGGACGTGGCCGATGTGGTAGAAGTAGTACATAATGCCGGCATCAGTAAAAAGGTTGCAAAGCTTCAGCCAATGGGCGTTATAAAAGGCTGAGGGGCTGTCCGGATCGATTATTAAAGCAAACAGATTCACTGGGGAAAGATTGACGATCACCATAGATTTCCATGTACACACAAAAGCTTCCGACGGGACCATGACTCCGGTGGAAGTGGTGGAATACGCCCAAAAAAAAGGACTTGAGGCCATCGCCATAACCGATCACGATACAGTCGATGGGATCAGAGAGGCTCTGGAAAGGGGGAGAGAGATCGGGCTGGATGTCCTTCCCGGCCTCGAAATAAGCGCGGAATGTCCCTATGGTACAATGCACTTGCTAGGCTATTGTGTTGATACTGAGAGTAGTTTCTTGAAGGAGAAATTAAAGTTTCTTCAAAAGGTGAGGCTGGAAAGGAACTTGACAATTCTGAAAAAACTCAGTGATAGAGGGATAGACCTGGATTATGATAAGGTGGTTGACCTCGCAGATGGGGGACAGATTGGGAGACTCCATTTTTCCCGTATCATGATGATGGAAGGATATACAGCGACATCTCGGGAGGCATTCCACACATATCTCAAGAAAGGTGCACCGACGTATGTTGACAAATTCCGTTTTCAGCCTGAAGAGGTAATAGGTCTCATTCTGGACTGTAAAGGCATTCCTGTTCTGGCTCATCCATGCACTCTCGGCGATCTGACACAAGGAGTTTTAAAAAATGTTGTTGAAAGACTTGTTGCATTGGGTCTTCAAGGAATTGAAATATACTACCCCGACCATAGAGATGACCAGATTGCTTTATACAAAAAACTGGCGGACACATACGGATTATTGATAACGGGTGGTTCAGACTTTCACGGAGAGAACAAACCGGGTGTTGAGATAGGAGTATATGGAGAAGATACAGAACTTTCGCTTTCATTGACGGATACTTTAAGAGACTTTAGGGGTAAATTACATTCTCGTATACCATTTCAATACAATTTTTAATGAATCGCACTATTAGAGCACAGGAGGGGAAGAAGAAATGTCCTACAGACTTTCAGAAGAACAGGAAATGTTTCGTCAGTCAATACGCAGATTTGCAGAAGAAAAGGTTGCCCCCAGGGTTTCAGAGATTGACAAAGAGGACTGTTTTCCAAGGGACCTCTATGAGGAGATCGCCAAAATGGGTCTCCCTGCTCTATTCTATCCAGAGGAATACGGTGGTTCGGACGCCGATTTACTCACATGTTGTCTTGCATCTGAAGAATTATGCAGTGTAAGCACCACAGTGGGCGCCTTTTTGGGAAGCATACACGCTTTGTTCTCATCTTGTTTTAAACTGTCAGCCTCTGAAGAACAGAATAAGAAGTATGTCCCGGATGTGGTTGCAGGTAAAAAGCTTTGTGCCTTTGGATTGACTGAACCTGATGCAGGTTCGGACATCTCTTCGATGAGGTCCAGAGCCATCTTGGATGGTGACGAATATGTTGTAAATGGAGTAAAAAACTTCAATAGCGGCATTGACTTTGCGGACATGACCCTTGTGTATGCAAAGACCGATCCAAATGCGGGCATAAAAGGGATCAGTGCTTTTGTCATAGAAAAGGGGACTCCTGGGTTTTCATACAGTGTAACCGGAAGGATGTTAGGATTCAGGGGGATTCACCATTGCGAGTCGGTCTTTGAAGATTGTCGAGTGCCGAAGGAAAACCTCATAGGAAAAGAGGGGGAAGGCTTCCAAACTGTTCTTAAGGTCTTGGACGAAGGTCGAGTCTTGGCTGGTGCCTCGGGTGTTGGAACTGCCCAGGGGGCACTGAATTATGCAGTTCGGTATGCAAAAGAAAGGGTTCAGTTCGGAAGACCCATAGCACAGTTTCAAGCAATAAGCCACATGTTGGCAGATATGGCTACAATGACTGAGTCGGCCAGGCATCTGGTTTATAGAGCTGCTACAATTATCGAAGAGCATTCCAAGGAATCCATGAAGCTTGCCACGATGGCAAAATATTTCGCAACTGATGTGGCCATGAACGTGGCGAGTCGCGCTGTGGACATTTTGGGGGGGTATGGGTACAGTGAAGAATATCCCGTTGAGAGAATGATGAGAGATGCAAAGGGACTCCAGATTTATGAGGGCACGAACCAGATTCAAAGGAATGCCGTTGCAAGAGTATTGTTGGTATAGATAATTTAATTAATCAGGAATTTGCCTTTTTGGACCGGTATTATCAAGATTTCAACAAGTGCCGTTAGCCAAGTTCACTTCTTGTCGGCGCTTATCACATCCTTGCTGAACCGCACAGGTTCTACGCAGACCCTCAGTAGGAATGTGTCAATTTAAGGTTTCTCTTCTTCAGGGAAATCCCAATGGGAACAGATATATTGGAGACAATAGAAAAAGAAGACATTGAAGTGGATTACGAGGAAGAGTCGAAGGAAAGCTCTCTTGTACCATTTGATCCTCTCCAAAAATACCTTGCAGAGATCAGGCGACATCCTTTGCTTACTCCGGAAGAGGAACGCAGATTGACCTTACAGTACAGAGAGACCGGGGAGAGAGAAGTGGCCTACAGGTTGATTACGGGGAATTTGAGGCTTGTGGTTCAGATTGCTCTGGAATTTCATAAATACTGGATGATGAGTCTTCTTGACCTCATACAGGAGGGAAATATAGGGTTGATGCAGGCAGTGAGAAAGTTTGATCCCTATAAAGGGACGAAGCTCTCTTACTATGCCTCTTTTTGGATCAAAGCCTATATCTTGAAATTCATCATAGACAATTGGAGGTTGGTAAAGATCGGCACGACTCAATCTCAGAGGAAGCTGTTCTTCAACCTGGAGAAAGAGAAGCGAAGGCTTGAGGCTCTTGGGTATGATCCAACGCCGAAATTGTTGGCTGAAAGGCTCGATACCAAAGAGAAAGATGTTATAGAGATGGACCAGAGGTTGGGAGGTTGGGAGGTTTCCTTAGATCGTCCAGTCAGCGATGAGTCGGATGGCACATATAAGGATCTTCTACCGGCTCATGATATCCCTCACGATGAAATGATGATAGAGTCCGAGACAAAGAACATACTCCTCAAGAAGCTCGAAGAATTCCACGAAACGTTAAAAGACAAGGAGTTATATATATTTGAGAAGAGACTCCTCTCAGATGGCCCAATGACCTTGCAGGAGATCGGGGATGAGTATGGTATTTCAAAAGAAAGGGTCAGACAGATTGAAAAAAGATTGAAAGGAAAGATCAAAAGATTTCTACAGGAAAGAATCCCGGAGATGGACATCGATGATGATCTTACGATTGATATCGATGACAGCTCCTGAGAAACCAAAATTCGTAGTAGTTTAACTTTTTGAAAAGAGTCGCTTCAGCGGCGGTTATATTTTAATCCGTGCAAAAATCGCATACAAGTAAGCGTAAAGAAAGAACAGTATATCACTATTCAATTCAGTATCTCTAGTTTGAACTTTCCAGACATAATAATGTGAGGTAATTCCCTGTTTTTTCTTAATACTCACTAATATGCTCAGACAGTACACGCATTAAAATATAACCGCCGTTGAAGCTTGCTGATAACTTTTTATTACCTAAATTGAGCGATTCTTTCCGTAGCGAGAGGACGTAGCTTGCTGAATATGGAGAAAAAAAACGATTCGAAGCGGACGAAAGTGAAGCCAACCCTTCAGTGAGTTCGGTTCGAAGTGTTTTTTACTTCAGATTCAGTGAGATACGACCTCACAGTAGGAAAGAATCGCTCAGTTTAGGTATTATATAGCACTCAATTAATACTAAAATTCTTTTTGATGCACCTTTTTCCGTCGGGTTATAAAAAAACCTTGACACGTTAAGGAGCAAATGTTAAATGATGTTTATGTGTTATGCATTAGATATTCATGTTGTGGGAGGATGAACGTTGGCAACTCATAAGTCGGCAATTAAACAGAATAGGCAGAGCAAGAAACGCAGGATAAGAAACGTACAAATAAAATCATATACAAAAACCATGGTTAAGAAGTTGCGAAAAGCCATTGATGAGAATAATATGGAAGAGGCCACCACAGCTCTGACAAAAGCCGTCTCAGCTTTGGATAAAGCGGCTTCAAGGGGTGTCATCCACAAGAACACCGCCTCAAGAAAGATCTCCCGATTGACAAAGAGAGTCAACTCAATGGCCACTCACGTTGAAGCATAGTATTTATTACTATTCATCGGCAGGGTGAAAACCCTGACAGGGAGATAATATCGGGATATAAATTGAGAGCGACAATACTTTGAAATGTCTGATAAAATGGCGAGGGTATTCCCCAAGGGGAATAACATAAATCCTGTTTCACTCATCTTGCTTTCGCCCTGCTATTTGTTTCTTCACTTGGTCTTTTGCTCCTTCCATGCCTGACCTTCACTTCGTATGAAAATATCGCAACTCATCAGTAACAAACCAATACCTATCCTTATGATCATCAAGAAACATGAAAATGCCAAAAGAGATTTGTTTCATTATATTGTTCGATCATAGGTTCACTTTTAGGCCTTCTTTATGAAGAGTCTCAAGTGCATTTCAAAATTTTCGCCGGACAATATTTTCAAGCTTCGTTTTGAACTGAATGTTATGGAAATTACTGAAAAGCTGTCTAATCCGATCTTTACATGCCAGGGAGGATGGAAATATGGAAATTAAGGTATTGGGAATCTGTGGGAGTCCCATCAAGGGAGGGAATACTGAGCATTTCTTAAAAGAAGCTATGAAAGCGATAGAAGGTGACGAGTCAGTTCAGACAGA
Organism: Thermodesulfobacteriota bacterium; assembly: GCA_034190725.1. Taxonomy (GTDB): domain Bacteria; phylum Desulfobacterota; class UBA8473; order UBA8473; family UBA8473; genus JAXHSZ01. Next base: position 4,881 of record JAXHSZ010000574.1, on the reverse strand, counting down.
TATGCTCATTCTGGCAGGGAAGGATATCAAGGACTGTCGACATTGTAACTGGTGCTTAAGGAAGCAAGAAAAGGGAAAGTTTTGTGCAATAGAGGACGACATGGGAGATATCTTTCCCAAAGTCCTTGATGCAGATGTGCTCCTCATAGCAACCCCTGCATACGTAGCCAGAGTTTCCGGGCACTTGGCCTGTGTAATGGACAGACTGAGAGTTTTTGCCTTTGGTAATGTGTATGAAGGCACCATGAAAGACAAGATAGGGGGGGCCCTGGCAGTTGCCTGGATGAGACATGGAGGCGTTGAGACATCTTTGCTCAGTATTGATTATTTTTTCCTGGGTTTTGAAATGATACCTGCATCTGTGCATCACCCAGGTGTACTTTTCGGCGCAGGAGGGACATCGAGCTTTGGGGGGACCGGAAAATTCGACCCTAAAGATAAACTTGGTATATTGAAAGATGAGTGGGGTTTAAATGGGGCCAGAGCCCTTGCCAAACGGACAGTGGAACTTGCAAGGATAGTAAAGACCGGTAAGGAGGCATTAATGAAGCAATAAGCTGCCACCCAGTTGCCCACAGGCAGCAAGAATATCAGAACCTCTGCTGGCCCTTATAATGGAAGTGTAATTTAAATCGAGTAATACTTGCTGGAAATTTTTTATTGCTTCATTGTCGGGTCTTTTAAAATCAGAAGTATGGTGCTCGTTGAAGGGAATGATGTTGATCTTACATGGTATTCCTCTGAGGATCTTCGCTAATCTCTTTGCATCGTCAATATCATCGTTTATCCCTTTGATCAGAACATATTCAAAGGTTATTCTTTTACGGGGGAGGAGAGGGAATTTACGGCATGCATTCAACAGCATATTGAGAGGATATCTCCGATTGACCGGCATCAGATAGTCTCTTGTGTCATCCTCTGTAGCGTTGAGAGAGACTGCTAAGTTCACCTCAATCTCAGATCCCAACCTCTCCATCTCCGGGACTAAACCTGCGGTTGAGATGGTTACTTTTCGATTAGAGAACTGAAGCCCATGTGGATCATTGATTATTCGCAAAGCTTTAATGGTATTTTTGTAATTTGCCAGGGGTTCTCCCATTCCCATCAATACAAGATTTGATATCCCCTGCTTCTCTGTAAGAGAATCCCTGATAAGACATATTTGATTTAATATTTCAGAGGCCTTAAGGTTTCTGATTAAACCTAATTTGCCGGTAATACAAAACTTGCACCCCATGGCACACCCCACCTGGGTAGAAATGCACAGAGTTAAACGGTTACTCTCAGGAATCAGGACGGTCTCGATCTGGCACCCATCTTCCAGTTTGATGAGGAACTTTCGGGTTCCGTCATTTGAATTCTCCTCTTTTACTTGATGTAATTGACTTATATAACAAACTTTTTTTAATTTTTCCTTGAGTTTTTTTGAAAGGTTGGTCATCTCATCAAATGAAGTTGCTCCTTTTTGATACACCCATCCGAATATCTGAGAAGCCCTGTATCGGTCTTCACCCAGACCCAATACCAGATCTTGTAACTCATCAATTGTCATATCTTTGACATCAAACATTTTTAATAATCAAACATCTCAAGAGCGCTGAAGAAGTAAGATATTTCAAATTGAGCCGTTTCAGGAGCATCTGAACCATGAACGATATTCCTTTCTACACTGGAAGCATACTCCTTTCTTATGGTTCCTTCTTTTGCTTCTTGTGGATTTGTGGCACCCATTATCTTGCGGTTCTTTGTTATAGCGTCCTCTCCTTCCAAAACCATTACCACCACTGGGCCTGAGGACATAAAGTCTGTGAGACTGTCAAAAAAGCCCTTGGTCCTGTGGACATCATAGAATCCCTCGGCTTCTTGTTTAGTCATCCACAACATCTTCATGGCAACAACTTTAAGGTCACTGTTCTCAAATCTTTTAATGATTTTGCCAATTATACGCTCATTCACTCCATCGGGTTTGATAATTGATAGTGTTCTTTCCATTACACCTCCTTAAGGACAGGTCAACATTACTTGAACAGACCAAATTTCACTTTTTGGATATGCCGTAGCTTGAAAAGTCAGCCGTAATGTACTCTCTGCTCATAATCTTTTCTATCATCCCAATATAGAATTGTCAAGGTGCATGACTGAAAAGCCCGTGTCACATATAAGTGGATATAAATCACGTACAATAAAAAGGAAACAAAGAAAGCAGCCGGCAAGGGGTGAACGTGGGTAAACTCATATATTGAATAATTTTTAAGCTTTACTTAGTATTTTAGATTTAAAAAGTATAACAGGATCTGAATAAGATTTCCGTTTGAATCTATCCTGAGGACTTTATTTCCATTCATTTCTCCGAATGATGCTTTTTTATTGAGCAACACTAAAGAATTCTTGACAGGTTATATATATATGGTATAAATAATGAGTACCCTAAAAAATAGAGAATCTCGCATGGCTCCCTTGTTTTAATCAATGAGGAATTGGGAAGAAAAGACGCAAATAATTATAATCTAATGAAAATAGCACATAATAACAATATTTAAACAGAGATAAGACTTTATTGTATTTTTTAATTAAAGTTTCTTATTGATTAATTTATCAAGTATAGTTATAATATTCGTTTATGCTGGCGTAGCTCAATTGGCAGAGCAGCTGACTTGTAATCAGCAGGTTGCGGGTTCAAGTCCCATCGCCAGCTCCATAAAAAATAACTGGTCTTAGAGGATTGTCTTCAAACAGAAATATGTAATGAAGATAACCAAGTGCTGACCGAATAATGGAGGGGTACCCAAGCGGCCAAAGGGAACAGACTGTAAATCTGTCGGCAGTTGCCTTCGGAGGTTCGAATCCTCCCCTCTCCACCATAAACTGCAGTAATTAGCCATTTCTGGATAGGCATTCATTCACTGCGATCACATTGTATTCTATTTTCAACTCACGTCCAAGTGAGCGTAAGGAAAGAACAGTATCTCATCATACAATAGTGCATATGCATTATGGAACTTTCAAACAAAAATGTTTGGTGATTCTCTGTTATTTCTTAACGTTTGCTTGGACGTTTGAACGATTATGGGTATTGAAATGCGACTGCCTTTGAATCTTTGTGAATACATTCTGTTCCATAGAATGATAGAAGAATAATTGAATGTCTGAACAAAACGAGAGAATTTACCCAAATTCAAGGAGGAAAAAGATTTTAGCCGCTGGAATCCAATGAGCAAGTAGAGGCACATAGCAAAGTGTCCTTTCATCTAATTCTGACGCAGAAATTTCTGAAAAAGCAGTTTTTTTCGTACACATTTTTAAGATTTTATGCGGGAGTAGCTCAGTTGGCTAGAGCATCAGCCTTCCAAGCTGAGGGTCGCGGGTTCGAATCCCGTTTCCCGCTCCATTTCAAAGCCCGCGTAGCTCAGTGGTGGAGCGCTTCCTTGGTAAGGAAGAGGTCACCGGTTCAACCCCGGTCGTGGGCTCCAGAGATCATGTATCTATTTAGTGTCTGACCGAAAACTAGGATTTTTCGTCAAGGTCAAGAAAGATCAAAATTTTAATCGCAGGAATATATTGAATATTTTGAGGATTATAATTTTTATCTGACGCAGAGATCGGCGAAAAAGGCAGTTTTCGTTCGGGCACTATTTAAATATAAATATCTTTTTACTGGTCATCAACCAAGAAGGAGGACAATGGCATGTCTAAGAAGAAATTTGAGAGGACGAAGCCGCATGTGAATATAGGGACGATAGGTCATGTTGATCATGGGAAGACCACATTGACCTCGGCGATCACGAAGGTATTGAGTTGTCAGGGTTTTGCGGAGTATACGTCTTATGATAGTATAGACAATGCGCCGGAGGAGAAGGAGCGTGGTTTGACCATAGCGATAGCTCATGTTGAGTATGAGACCGATAAGAGGCATTATGCGCATATAGATTGTCCTGGACATGCTGATTATATCAAGAACATGATAACTGGTGCGGCTCAAATGGATGGTACGATATTGGTAGTGAGTGCGGCAGATGGGCCGATGCCACAGACGCGGGAGCACATATTATTGGCGAGGCAGGTTCGCGTACCTTACATAGTGGTGTATTTGAACAAGGCAGACATGGTGGATGATGAGGAGTTGATGGAGTTGGTTGAGTTAGAGGTGCGGGAGCTTTTGACTGAGTATGATTTTCCTGGGGATGATATACCGGTGATATCGGGTTCATCATTGAAGGCTTTGGAGTGTGGTTGTGGGAAGCGGGAGTGTGTTCATTGTGGGAGCATATTGGAGTTGACAGATGCTGTGGATGAGTATATTCCGCAGCCTGAGCGTGACATAGACAAGCCTTTTTTATTGCCTATTGAGGATGTATTCAGCATATCCGGTAGGGGGACGGTAGTGACGGGCCGGGTAGAGCGTGGAGTGATCAAAGTAGGAGAAGAGGTTGAGATAGTTGGGATACGACCGACGATGAAGACGGTATGTACTGGTGTTGAGATGTTCAGGAAGATATTGGATGAGGGTCAGGCAGGAGACAATATAGGGGTTTTGTTACGAGGTACGAAGCGGGATGAGGTTGAGCGAGGTCAGGTGGTATCGAAGCCTGGGAGTATAACGCCCCACAAGAATTTTAAGGCAGAGGTGTATGTATTGACGAAGGAGGAGGGTGGCAGGCACACGCCGTTTTTCAATGGGTATCGTCCTCAGTTTTATTTTCGTACTACGGATGTTACAGGTGTAGCCACGTTGCCTGAGGGTGTAGAGATGGTGATGCCAGGTGACAATGTATCATTGAGTGTGGAGTTGATAACTCCCATCGCGATGGAGAAGGAGTTGAGGTTTGCCATTCGTGAAGGTGGACGAACTGTTGGAGCCGGTGTTATCAGTGAGATCATCGA
>JAXHSZ010000573.1:0-16767 GCA_034190725.1 Thermodesulfobacteriota bacterium | reverse complement strand
CATTCTGTCTGCAATAAACTTCATAAGCCATGCTCATTGTTCTGATAAGGAGTCTCCCTAATGGTTTACATTTCATGTCGCATATGTAACTGCTGTGTTGGATACCATAAATCCTATTGCATAAACGTGAGAATCAAATCTGACAACAGTAACTTCATTCATACTTCATCTCATCTCGAAATACAAGTTTAAACCACGCAGTAATGTGGAGGTCGATAAAAATAAGAGTAGATTACAATGGGTTACGATACGTATGACACGACAATTCGAACATCGAGTACCTGAAGAGCGTACAGCCTGAAATGAGTTATTTAATAACGGTTTAGCAAATGAACCTGGCACTTTGCTTTAGGGTTATGCATGAGAGAAACTTGCTGTTCACTTCAAGTTTCGTAATCGTTCACAGGTCTTATTATTGATGCTCTTGTGTAGTGATGATGTACCATCGCGAACACTCGAATCTTGGTTTCGGACGTCAGAAGTGAGAAAGAGTAGAAATACACTCTTCACTCAGGCATAATAATTTTTTTGTCCTCAAGGTCCATTCCATACACATAGCTCTGATTTATCACTGCGTTCTTTCTTGAACGTGAAACCCGAAACCAGGCACATAAAACCTGTGCGCATTGAACCTGCGAACGGCTATCATGTTTCTTAGGAGTTTTTTGGAAAGAGCCGCATAAGCGACAATCAAATTGTACTCCGTTCTAAACTCACATCCAAGTGAGTGTAAAGAAATTCATATCCTTATCATCAGAACAGAATTGTTTGTCAGTATGATTATAGATTGACAAGAGTGGTATTTCTGATATATTGGCCAGAATTTTGACCAGCGTTTATTCATAAATAGCTATTTTCGTAATCTCTACATCAGACTCAGATGGAGGTGCACATTGCAATGTGCAATGTCCCCTTACTTACCCATTGCATTTCTGCGGTTAAAATCTTCGTCTTCCTTGACCTTGTAAGCAATATCTCAGTTTTGGATGATCACTTCCCTATGAGTCTGGATAGCGTATTGCATTTGGTTTGAATGCTCTCTCTCAAAACAAGCGGATATCCCCTGCCGTATTGTCTTTTTATCATGTAAAGAATACATTCACAAATGAACAGAGCATAACTGAAAGAGGTAATGAAAGAACGAACACGTATAAATCCCTGCTGGTTAGTGGTATTCTTATTCATCTTTTCAAGCGGATGTATGGGGCCTTTCATGGACCGAAAAATATTTATCCTGGAGTCTCATGAAGAAGCTACCGCAAAGAGATGTGTAGAAACGCAAAATGAGAATGTGAATGATGATTTTTTTATTGGGAGTGACATTCGTTTTCGTTGTGGGAATTCCATAAAGAGTACGAATGAGTGGATTTGGAAGTCTTTGATACCCCAGAGTTATCGTGATTTTCTCAGTGTAAAGGATCATAATGGTTTTTTGCCTGGGAGTGAGCATGGACTCAAATACGGGACCTCTTTGAATTTAAAAAAGGCTGTAGAGTATGACATCCCTGTTGAGATAAACAGGAGGGTCATGTATTTTATTTATTATTTTCAAACTACGTTTAAAGAGTCTTTTTCAGAATGGCTGTCTCGTTCCAGCAGGTATGTTCCTTTGATGAGAGATATATTCAAAGAGAATAACCTCCCTGAAGATCTTGTATATCTTGCATTGATAGAAAGTGGTTTCAACCCAAAAGCGTATTCTTCCGCACATGCCTGTGGTCCCTGGCAATTCATCAGAGAGACCGGCAGAAGATATGGTATGAGGGTTGATTGGTGGATAGACGAAAGGCGAGATCCTGAGAAATCTACCATGGCTGCAGCACGATACTTAAAGGACCTTTATGATCGATTTGGTTCGTGGTACTTGGCTGCGGCTGCATACAACGCGGGTGAGAATACGATAGAAAGAGCCATTGATGCATGCGAAACAAAAGATTTCTGGGAGATTTCTGGATGCTATTCTCTCAAGGAAGAAACAATGAATTATATACCAAAGTTAATCGCCGGTATGATTGTGGCAAAGAACCCAAGGAAGTACGGTTTTGGTGATATAGAATATCAATCACCTCTTCTGTATGACAGAGTGCACGTTCCTACTGCTACTTATTTGGAAATTATCGCTTCGGCCTGTAGTACAGATTATAATATAATAAGAATTCTTAATCCCGAGTTGAGGAGGGGATGTACACCACCCAATTTTACTGACTATGAAGTGAAGATACCCTATGGTAAAAAAGAGTTGTTTTATAGAAATTTTGAAAGAATAAATCTGAGTGGTATTCATCCAGAAATGAGATGTTCATTACAAGGTCAAGGAAAGCGATGATGGAGAACACAGGAATAAATTGGGGAGGAAAAGGCACATTGCAATGTGCCTCTCCATCTGAGTCTGTCGCAGAGATTGCAGAAAATGGCCGATAGGCCTTGTTCTCTGTAAAAAATGCAACCTGTGCAGTAGCCAAGTTCACCATTTACCGGCTGCTTACCACAACTTTTTTTCACCGTACAGGTTGAAAAATTTCGCCTTTTGGAGTCTCGAAAATGATTCCTGTTGAAGAAGCAGTTGAATTAGTGATGAAAGAAATAAGAGTCATCGGTCTCGAAAAAGTTGACATATTGAGCTCCTTTGGAAGGGTGGTTGCCGAAGATATTTACTCCGGTTGGGATGTCCCTTCTTTTGACAATTCTGCAATGGATGGGTATGCTTTAAAGTCCAGTGATATCAAGGAAGCTTCCCGTGAGAGACCAACTGTCCTGAAAATCATAGAAGAAATCCCTGCCGGTCAAATGTATAAGAGAATCGTTTGTAACAAAGAAGCAACCAGGATTATGACCGGCGCTCCTATACCCCCAGGCGCTGATACGGTTGTTCCGATTGAGCATACGGAAAGGGATAAAGATGAAGTAAGAATTTTCAAAGAATCAAAAAAAGATGATAACATTCGAGCATCTGGCGAAGATGTCAGAACAGGAGATTTGGTGATCTCAAAGGGAACGGTCCTTCGTCCGGCAGAAGTGGGAATGATGGCATCTGTGGGGAGAGCTTTTGTTCATGTCTATCAAATGCCCAGAGTAGCAATAATATCTACGGGTGATGAATTAGTAGACGTGGACAATGAGCTTACGAAAGGAAAGATAATCAACACCAATCGGTACACTTTAATGAGCCAGGTCAGGGAATGCGGCGGAGTACCCATGAGTCTGGGCATTGCAGGAGATACAGAAGAGGAGATTGAGAAGAAATTTGGAGAAGCGGCCCATGCTGATGTCATCGTCTCATCTGGAGGTGTGTCAGTTGGCGATTACGACCTGGTAAGAGTCGTATTAAAAAAGATGGGAGCGGAAATGAAGTTTTCCAGGGTCGCCATGAGACCGGGGCAGCCTCTCACGTTCGGTCTAATGGAAGGCAGACCAGTCTTTGCCCTGCCGGGCAATCCGGTTTCTTCAATGATATCATTTGAACAGTTTGTACGCCCTTCTCTCCTCAAGATGAGTGGATTCAGAAAGATTTTTCGCCCTGTTGTTTATGCTCTCTTACAAGAAGATATCTCTCAAAAACCCGGTCGAAAATGTTTTCTCCGTTGTACTGTAAGTTTAAAAGACCACAATTACTGTGTAAGGCCTACAGGTGAACAGGGAGCAGGGATTCTGATGTCCATGGTCAAATCCAATGGGCTACTCGTTCTCCCTGAGGATAAAACCGATCTGAAGGCGGGAGATAAGGTTAGGGTTCAGTTGTTGGATAAAAGTTTTGAGTCTGAGGAAAACCCCAATTACGGATAGAACTTTCAGTGTCCATCCATAAACGGCTAATTTCCGCAATCTCTGCATTAGATTCTGATATAAAGGCATATTGTAAGGTACCCCTGCGGTTAAAATCAGAGTCTGAAGCAGAAATTGGGAAAAATAGCAGTTTTCGTTCGGGCACTATTTAGGAATTGGTTAAGTCTTTGAATTGTCCTTGAACAAAATATGTACTTGAACTATAATGATGACCAAGGTGAAAAACACTTTGGATTGTTGGTGAGACAACAAAGCAGTGTGAAAATTATACTCTGTTAATTTCAATGGAGGAAAGGGGAAGAAGAATGAGAGATAGATATGAATTGAAGACATTCATATGGGGTACACTCGCACTGATTTCTGGTGTGATCCTCGCCTCATACCTCAATTTGATACCATCTTCAAAAGTGATATCATCTTTTGCAGAAGCAAAAGAGGTGAAGGGATCGTCAACCGGCACTGTTATTGAAATCCCCTCTTTTGTTGAACTGGCAAAAGAATTAAAACCAGCTGTAGTCAATATCAGCACGACAAAGGTTATTCAGAAAAAAAGACGGCGTGGATTTTCTCCTTTTGAGAGTCCATTTGATGAAAGGAGTCCCTTCAGAGACTTCTTCGATAGATTCTTTGAGGACATGATACCGGAGAACTTCAAACAGTCCAGTTTAGGATCAGGTTTTATCATCGATAAGGACGGATATATATTGACCAACAATCATGTGATCGAGGGAGCTGATGAGATAAAGGTAAGACTCTCTGATGGAAAGGAATTCGATGCAGAAATAAAGGGCAGAGATGCCAAGACAGATTTGGCTTTGATAAAGATAAAATCTTGGAAGAACCTCCCTAAAGCGAAGTTAGGTGATTCAGACAAGTTGGAAGTGGGGGAATGGGTAGTTGCTATTGGTAATCCGTTCGGCCTTGATCATACGGTCACGGCAGGAATTGTGAGTGCTAAAGGTAGGATCATCGGAGCTGGGCCATATGATAATTTCATACAGACAGATGCATCCATTAATCCTGGAAACAGTGGCGGACCTCTCTTTAATCTCAATGGCGAGGTAATAGGTATTAATACGGCGATTATTGCCAGCGGGCAGGGAATTGGATTCGCAATACCGATTAATATGGCAAAAAAACTCATCCCGCAACTTAAAGAGAAAGGCAAAGTGACCAGGGGGTGGTTGGGTGTCGTAATACAGAAGATTACCCCTGAGCTTGCAGAATCATTCGGGCTGAAGGAGGCCAAAGGGGCATTGGTGGCTGATGTTGTAGAGGGAGGTCCTGCTCATGAAGCAGGCATAAGACAGGGTGACGTAATAATGGAAGTCAACGGCAAGGATATCGATGAGATGAATGTATTGCCACGGCTTGTGGCAAACCTTGCCGTAGGTGAAAAAGCAAAGGTGAAGGTCATCAGAAATGGAGCAGAGAAGACTGTAGTGGTTACAATTGGAGAGTTTCCTGAAAAAGATGTCATTACTGCACAAGAAGAAGCAGGTGATGAACTTGGGATGACAGTACAGGACCTTACTCCAGAAATTGCCAAACAATTTGGATATACAGGTGAGAAGGGAGTTCTGGTCACTCGTGTTCTTCCAGGTACCCCCGCTGCTGAAGCCGGTATAAAACGAGGGGACCTCATAAAGGAGATAAACCGCAAACCAGTCAAAGATATTCAAAGTTACGAAGCTATCTTTAATACGTCAAAAGACAACAGTTTCCTTTTGTTGATCAGGAGAGGCAATAGTGCATCTTATGTGGTACTCAAGTTGCCGGAAAAGAAATGATTCGTCACGTAAAACATCTGGCCCCATGAGTGTAAAGGGGCCTCCTGTCCCACATTCCGAGTGTTCTGCCATTCACTGAAATTTTACCTTCTCAATCAAATTGCTGCAATCGGAAATTCAAATGTTAGATTCTACACTGTATCCAAGACTGTACAAACAGTTTGAGCTTCTCATAAGGGAATCCTGTGATCTGAACCTGGTAAAGATGGACCCATTACCAGGAGATGCATCACGGAGGAAGTATTTTCGTCTGTATCATAATGATGGAACTCTGATTGGTGTCTCAGGAAACGATGAAAAGGAGAACCGTTCCTTCATATATTTCTGCAGACATTTCCATTCTATGGGCCTCCCTGTACCTCAATTATATGCAAGTAATATGGGCCAGGGGATCTATGTGGTTGAGGATCTGGGAGATGAAACCCTTGCGGAAAGAACCTCAAAACCTTCTGTGTCAAGAAAAGAGGTGCTTCACTTCTATGTTCAAAGTGTGAAAGACCTGGTTGATTTTCAGGTCCTTGGTCACATGGGCATTGATTACAAGAACAACTGTCACCAGAATCAGAGATTTGACCAAAATAATGCAGAAGAAGACTTGCAGTATTTTTCAGAGAATTTTTTTCTCGTGGCAAAGGATTATTCAAATATATCCGGGATAGAATTCGAGTTAAAAAAACTGGCAGAGATTGTAGGGAATTCCCAACCCACCTTCTTCCTTTATAGAGATTTTCAATGCAGAAATATGATCGTTCGATCTGATGGGCGTTTAGGATATGTTGACTTCCAGGCGGGACGTCAAGGCCCCCTTCAATATGATGTTGCAACTCTGCTCTATGCTTCTCAAGCTCATCTCTCAGAAAGTGAAAGGCAGAACATCCTGCTTGAGTATCTCAACAAATTGAAACAAGTCACAACGCCGGAGAATACCTTGAAAGAAGAAGTGGATACCTCAGATTTGTCAAAAGCTGTATCTCATAATGATTTTATGTCGAAGTATTATTTTTTTGTCCTTTTCAGGATACTGAGAGCCTTGGGTGTGTATCTCTTTCTGGCGAATCGAGAGGGGCATAGACGGTTTTTTGGAGCGGTTCCTTTGGCATTGGAAAACCTTGCAGGACTCTTTTCAGAACATATGTTTCTCGGTGAAGTTTTCCCAATGCTTCAGGCGCTTGCAAAACGACTGAGTTCGGAAGAAACTTTTCTTCATCCAAATAAGCTCATGAAATTGATCGGTCCACACTGAAAGGGTTCAATTATATATTATCTGTATAAATGAGTTCATATTCATTCAGAAATGAAATATTTTAACTGCTTTCTTCATGTGGCTCCCTTTTCAGATACAGGCAAATAAACAGAGAAGACGGTCCCCTCTCCCTTCTCACTTTCAACGTTAATTATCCCGTTGTGATTTGTAATGATTCCATAGACGGAGGCAAGACCTAATCCTGTACCCCAACCTCTCTCTCTTGTTGTAAAGAATGGCTCGAATATTCTTTGCTGCGTCTCATCATCCATGCCGATTCCGGTATCTGCAACAGTTATTCTCACATATTTTCCAGGTTTGGCCTCGGTAACAAGAACTTCATTCTCATCAAACTCAACATTCTTGGTTTTGATGTATAGATTTCCGCCATCAGGCATTGCTTGCGATGCATTTACATAGAGACTGAGCAGTACCTGGTCTATCTGGTTCTGATCTATCTCAACAGTCCATATTTCTTTCTGGTATTTTCTACGGATGCGTATATTTTTGTTTGTTCTACCGAATATCTTTGAATTCTTTCTTATCATCTCATTTAAGTCCGTAGGCTTGACTTCATATTTTCCTCCCCTTGCAAAGCCTAAAAGTTTTTTTGTAAGATCCGCTCCACTTTCAACACACTTTTCTATTTTTTTGAGATGATCAAAATGGGGATGAGAAGGGCCTGTATCGAACAACATCAGGGAGGTATGTCCCAGGATTCCCATGAGGAGGTTGTTAAAGTCGTGAGCAATACCGCCTGCAAGGGTTCCAATGACTCCCAATCTCTGGGCCTCCTGGAGTCGGACTTCCTGTTTCCTTTTTTCAGTGATGTCTCTGAGAAAGTTAAGGGTGGCCGGTCTTCCCTCCCAGGTAATATGAACTTCGTTGATTTCCACCCAGAGTTCTTTGCCGACTATGTTCATTATTCTAAAAGAACAGGGGCTATGAAATTCCTCACCTTCTAACACCCTTTTATACCTTTGTTCAACCATCTCTCTGTCCTCTTGATGGACAAAGTCATGAAATAGAATCTTGCCCAATTCCTCAGCGTAATATCCTGTCATCTCCTCAGTCTTAGGATTTGGAAACTTAATCACCCCATCCTGGATAACAAATATTGCATCATTGGCATTTTCTACCAAAAGTTGATACTTTTCTGTAGACCTATATAGGGTTTCTTCCGCATTGACCAGATCCGTTATGTCTCGTGCTGCCATCATCACATGTGTGATGTTGTCTGCTTCATCTTTCAGAGGAGAGAGAAGGATATCCACCCAGAACTTTGAACCGTCCGATCGGAGGTGTTCATGACGACAGCTTTGCCCTTTTCCTGTTTTGAAGACCTTTTTCAGCAAACATTCTTCACTCTTTTTTTTATTTTCCTGTGTATAATTGTGAAAGGAATCAAAACAGTGAAATTCAAAAACATCACGACTTTTCACTCCCGGTTTTCGGCATGGTTTATCGAGACCATGTAAAACCTCGAAACAGTGACGCCCTATAACGTCCTGACATTCAAATCCCGATATGGGCAAAAAAGCGCCATTTATGTCAGTTATTCTAAAATCAGAGTCAATGACTACGATGTCTTCACGGACACTGGACAGAAGTGACCGGAGATACCGTCCGTTTTCAGTCAGTTCCTTTTGAGACTGTCTGGCCTTTCTTCTGCGCTCTAGTTTATTAAGACAATGAGACACTCTGAGAGATATTTCTTCAGGTGTGCACGGCTTGATCAGGTAATCATCAGCGTCATTTCTTATGGCTTCAATTGCAGAGTTCAAATCATCAAAATCATTCATGATCATTACTAGTGTTTCGGGGTTGATCTCTTTTGACTTCCTCAGTATAGTAAAACCATCGAGGGGATACATGACAAGCCCTGTAATCACTAAAGCAAAACCTTTTCCAGCCAAAAGCTCAAGTGCTTCTTCTTCGCTTCTTGTTGTTGTGACCTTGTGCCCTTCCATTTTGAGAGTTGAACTGACGGTTTTCAGGACGGAAGTGTCAGTATCCACAATCAGAATCTCATAACTTCTCATGAATTAAGTCTCCTATAATGTCGATTTGTTGACCATTAATACTGAGGTACTCTGATTTAATAACTCCTTCCTGGGTGAAGTGGTTCCCTGTTCATGGTTGAGCAATACCAACCTCCCAACTTGCAAGGGTTTAAAAAGAATCCTGCAACTCGTATCATTTCATCCGTTGGGTGTTTGGAGAAGTTGTGGTCATAATTAGCTTGAATGTTAAAAAGGGAACACTGAACTTTCGTCTTCCTTGACCTTGCATAAAACATCTCATTTCCGGATTGACACCAGATATTCATTGACCATTCAAAAGGTTTTCAATTTGATTGATCAGTACATCCTCATGTACAGGCTTTACCAGATATGAATCCGCTCCGGCATCCACAATCTCTCTTTCGTACTCATCAGCATCATACTCTGTAAGAGCCAATATTTTTATATAAGAGATGGTCTGATCCTTTTTTATGAGCCTGCATACGTCGAACCCATCCATGCTCTCCATGATCATATCGAGGACAATGAGGTGAGGTCTGAATTGCATTACTTTGACTCCAGCCTCAAAACCGTCTGATGCAACTTCGATGTTATACCCTTGAGACAAAAGGGGTTTTTCAATTGCATTCTGAATTTCCGGATCATCATCCATTAATAAGGACCCTGTTTCGGGACAAGTGCTTATGGGCCAATAGATACATCCCTCGATCCACTAAAAATGCTTCAAGATCCTCTTTAAGGATTCTATGATGACCTCCTGGAGTAATCGACGCATTCAAATTTCCTGACTTTACCCATCTCCATAGTGTAACCCTATCAACGGCACAATATTTGGCAGCTTCAGGAATCGTAAGAACGTCTTTCTTTTTCAACATTGAAATTATCTCCCAACAATCAGACAGAAATATACGAAATGAACGAAACATACGCAACATATCTAAAAAAGGAAGTCATGTCAATAGATAAATGATACTCTGATCCTCCCCAGCATGAGCGAACTGCATCATCCGCAGACTCTAATGACCTGTGTAGAAATAAGTTGGTATAAGGCGCTCAGATTTGACAGTTCTGTTTGAGTAAAACCCCAGGAATAAGAATGCCTATTTACGAAGACTTGTGTATGATCTTGTGTAAAGATGAGATACACAGATGTGAGATTTAGAAGGATGGATTGTTCGATTTTTATATCTGTTCACGATCAACGGTTTACAGTTAATGGTTCATTAAAACAGCACTGAAAGTACATTATGAGGATTTCTTAAGATTGAGAAGCCTTGAAATTGAAAAGAATCCATTCAGGAATTGGAATCCATATCAAACATGTCTTTATTGTTAAAAATTCATATAATCTCCCTTATCGTCCGTGCCAGAGTCTCCATGGTGAACGGTTTTTGGATAAAACCGGCATAATCATGTTTCAGTATTTCTTTCACACGATCGTTTGCGCCGTACCCGCTTGTGAGAATGACCTTTACATCAGGGTTGATTGCCTTTAAGCTGTCATATATCAATTCGCCGCCCATCCTCGGCATGATCAAATCAAGCATCACTAGATCAATCTCATCTTGTCGGTTTCTATAGATTTCTATTGCTTCTTCGCCATTCCAGGCTGTGAGGACCTGGTAACCCAATGCTTTTAACATCACGACACCCACATCCATAATCACACCCTCATCATCCACAAGGAGGAGGGTCTCTCCTCGTCCTTCCAGTATCTGACCAAAAGACTCCTCTTCTTCACACATTTCATCTTTAAAAGCAGGCAGATAGATCTCAAAGGAAGTTCCCACACCCTCTTGGCTTTTTACATTAATAATACCATCATGATTTTTAATGATACCATAGGCTGAAGCAAGGCCTAAACCTGTTCCCCTTCCCATCTCCCTGGTCGTGAAGAAAGGTTCAAATATTCTTTGTCGGGTGGTTTCATCCATACCGACTCCGGTATCAGTGACGGACACCTTCACATAATTGCCGGATGTCACATTACACGATTGAGCAAAGTCTTCGTCAATGGCTACATTCTCTGTCTGAATGTAAAGATCTCCACCGCCTGGCATCGCATGCCAGGAATTTACAAAGAGGTTTAAAAACACCTGTTCAATCTGAGTCTCATCCATCTCAACCGGCCAGAGCACTGCACTCAGCTTTCGATGAACCGTTATCTCTTTCTTCGCACGACCGAACATTTGTGAACTCCTCCTGAGCAGGTCATTCATATCTCCTATCTTAACCTCAAACTTCCCCCCCCTGGCAAATCCGAGAAGCTGTTGGGTAAGGTCCGCACCACTTTGACTGTAGTGTTCAATACTTCTCAGCATTTCAAAGTGCGGATGGTCGGGTTCCAACTTGGAAAGTATCAAAGAAGCATTTCCCATTATCCCGGTCAGCAGGTTGTTAAAATCATGGGCAACGCTTCCTGCGAGGGTTCCTATGGCCTCCATTTTTTGGGCTTGCCTGAGCCGATCTTCGAGATGTTTTCTTTCGGAAATATCCCGAAGAATAACCAAGACAAGGCTTTTACGGCCATGTCCGGTGATTAACTGATGGTGCGCCTCCAGGGGCACTTCATTACCGTCTTTTCGAGTAATGGAGATCTCAAATAAAGGCCTGATCCCCTCTCTCCACGTGAGGTCAAGTTCCTCTTGTACTTTTGCGTGTGATTTTTGTGGTAGTATACCGATCTCGTGAAACCGTTTCCCTAAAATCTCATCGCTTGAATATCCGGAGATTGTTTTGGTTGCCGTATTCATGAATTGAACCCGTCCTTCTTCATCAAGTGACAAGATAGCGTCAGGGGAATTTTCCGTAAGGATTCTATATCGATCTTCACTTTCCCGCAGGGCGTCTTCTGCTTTTTTCTGTTCTGTTATATCTATCCCAACGCCCACCAGATACGTTTCATCTTCGATTTCCGCCCTTACTCCTTTGAGAAATAAAGGTGTTCGCTTCCCACTTTTCGAGAGAATGACTGCCTCCGCAGTGGCTCCGCCCTCTGTATACACCTTTGCCGCTTCTCTTTTGACTTCAACTCTATGTGACATTTCGAAAACGTCAAATACTTTCACGTCCAGCATTTCTTCGTCGGAATACTCAATCACCCTCTGTGCACTCTTGTTCCAACGAATTAACTTCCCCTGCTGATCAAAAACATAGAATATACCGGGCATGCTGTTCAAAGTTGCTTCTGAAAAGACCTTTTCCTCGAGTAGCCTTCTCTTCGCCTTTTTTCGGCCCAAATAGGTGCCGATCATTTCTGATGCAGTTTGCAAGAGACGGATGTCGTGTTTGTTCCACTCTCGAACCTTTTGAGTATCATCGAATCCGACAAAACCATACCATCTGCCTTCCACCTCGATAGGGAGCACAAGGATTGAGAGGATATCCTGGGGCTGCAGAATTACCCTCTCCGTTTCCGGGAAGGAGTTTATGGGGCCTGCAATCGGCTTGCCCTGGGACAACTCTTTTTGCCAACGACTGAATCCCTTTTTATACGGAAAGTTTTGGAGCACTGGATTATTGATTTCAGGTTTTACACCAGGACCACTGACTTCATAGGTCTGACGCGTGGAGAGGCAGTTTACGGAGTCCTCAAAGTTCTCAAATATATAAACTCTGCTCACACCTGAAGCTTCCAATAAGTGGGACAAAACCTCCTGTAGAGCATCCTGGTTATCATTCAAGAGTGACCTTGAACAATTGGCCAGTCCTTCCTCATAGCGCAAGCGAGAAGCCAACTCTTTCTCCGCCTTCTTCCTCTCAGTGATATCAACCGCTGAGGTGAGAGCAGCCTGGGTTCCTTCGTATTCTATAATCGATGTAGAAATCAAAGCGATTGTCTCGCTTCCGTCTTTTTTTATATAGTCCAGTTCATATTGAGTCGTATCTCCCCTTTTGATTTTGTCATAGACCATGGCCCTATCCTGGGGATTCTTGTAAAAATTGAGAACGTTTCTCCCTACCAATTCTTCAGGTCTGTCGTACCCTAACACCAGAGCCCCTACGTTATTAGCAGCAAGAGTTTCTCCATTCAATCCGGTAACATAGGTCCCAGTAAGAGAGGACTCAAAAAGAATGCGGTACTTGCGCTCGCTTTCTTTTATTGCATCCTCGGCCTTTTTAAGCTCTGTGAAGTCCACGATAAGCCCGATAATGCCTATCGGTTTATCTTCCCTTATAATAGGACTCGCATGGACAATAACAGGAAATTCATTTCCGTCTTTTCTCACTGCCGTGTATTGACTGATCCCGACATCGTCTCCTCTCAACCGTCTCTGAAAATTCTCCTGAGCTCTTTTTTGATCTTCGGGAGCTATAATTTGAAAAATATTATACTCTTTTTCCAGATCATGTGGAGTATAACCAAATGTATCGAAGGCGTTGCGATTTACAAATGTTACAGCTCCATTCAAATCAATTTCAAAGATAGGCTGCGGCAACAAATCTGCCAGCTCCCTGTATCTCTTTTCACTCTCCTGCAAAGCTTTCTCAGCCCTATTCCGCTCAGTTACATCTGTATTGGCAAACATGCATGTCCTTATGTCTCTTTCAGAAGATCGTATGGGAAATACACGGGATATGGTATGTCGTATTGTCCCATCTTTGCATTGGTAAGTCATATCAATATTTACGGCACTTCCCCCTTTCCATACTTTTGATAAAATCTCTTCCATGACGGAAATATCCTCGGCATTCCAAAGAAGTTTGTGATATGATCGACCAATGATTTCAAAAGCTGCATACTGAAAAAACTCTTCGCATGCACGGTTCCAGATCTGGATCGCTCCTTCTCTGTCAATTGAGAAAAGAGGATTTGGCGTATTCTCAACTGATTCACGGTAGAGGTGATCCCTCTCCTGTAATGTCTCTTCCATCAAGCGGCGGAGTTCTGAAAGCTCATCTGTGAGCTGTTCTTTTGTCTTTTCTTCATCTCTCATATTCCTTGCTCCCGATAGTCATAACAGACATCCATGAGATGTCATGTCTAACAACGATAAAGTCTACTTTCAAGTCTTTTTGAATTGGATTTCTCTGCCATACTTTGAGGGGATTTTGATGATTAAAGGACACAAAAAACAGGATGCAGCAAAGCCCAGAACCTCACTGGTTCCCATCCGTAAATGGCTGTTTTCCGTAATATCTGTGTCAGACTCAGATTTTGATCTTCAAAATACTTCATATATACATATGGTCAAAATCTTCGCCTTTCTTAACATTGCAAAAAATATCTCATTTCTTGATGGACCTCACTGTTTTCAACTCGGAGATATGAATTGTTCGGTAGAGATAGATTGATGACAAAATAAGTGATGACGCGCCATGTTAATGCTAGCGGTGATGAAGGGCTCTACGTGATCAATCATCCATAACAATTCTCCTTCTCTCATCTGATCACGATACACAATCAAAATCCCATAAACTTATTCACAATCAATTCTATCAAACAGAACAGATGGCAACAAGGAAAAAGAAAAATATGTTTTAAGGAGAGACTTTTCGAATAAACTCTATGCGTTTAAGGATAGGTGGGTGGCTATAGTTAAAGAAAACTTTAAGGGGATGGGGATTCAGGTTGGAGAGATTTTCAACGCTCAATCTCTTTAACGCAGCAATCATGGCATTGGGTTGTGAATAGGTTTTCACAGAAAATGTGTCAGCATCATATTCATATTTACGGGAAACCATATTCCCAAAAATAGAAAGAACCATCTCAATGGGAGCATAGAGGAAACCAAAAAAGAAGAGACTCGCGTAGACGGATATCTCCTCCATTCTGAAAGCAGCAAAAAGAGCCTTGTTCTTCATGAAAAGAGAGAGGATAAGAAACATCAATCCGGTTGTCAGAACAGACATAATAATGGACTTCAGCATATGTTTTTTCTTGTAATGACCTATCTCATGAGCAAGGATGGATATGAGTTCTTCTATTGTATGCTTCTCAATAAGGGTGTCAAGAAGGACGATGCGACGAAATCTGCCGAAGCCTGTAAGAAAGGCATTTGATTTTGTAGAGCGTTTCGACCCATCCATGGTAAACACACCCTTCATTTTAAAATTTTGTGAGTTCGCGTATGCTTCAATACAACCTCTGAGCTTCCCTTCATCCAATGGGCTGAATTTATTAAAAAGGGGCATGATAACAACAGGGGCGACAAACATAAGGAATACTTGAAATATGGTTACAGCGATCCAGCAATAAAGCCAGGCCCATGGGCCTGCAGACTCAAAGAACCACACTACACCCGAAAAGACAATTCCTCCAATTATCGAAGCTAAAAGCCAGCTCTTCAATATATCGAGGACAAAGGTACGGGGTTTTGTCTTGTTGAAACCGTATTTTTCTTCAATGACAAAAGTGTCATAAACGGAAAAGGGAATAGAGAATATTTGGAAAGCAAAAAGAAGCACCCCGGCAAAGATCAGGCCGGTCGGTATTGCCCCCAGGTTGAAACTTCGGGCAAATCCATCGACAATATTAAACCCTCCGAAAAGAATAAACGTGACAGTTATGGGCATAGTGATCGACTCGCTGAGAATTCCGAAACGTGTATTCTCCCGTAGATACTCCTGGGATCTTTTGTACTTCTCTGCATCGTAATACCCTTCAAATTCCTTGGGCAAATCTGTTCTTACATGTTTTAGATTTAAGATATCTATAATCAAATCCAAAAGATAAGTGCCGACTATAATTGCAAGAATTATTACTAAAAAAAAATTCATCTCTCCCTCTTGTGCTGAAATGTCTTCGGTTGGGACAAACTACATAATGTCTGCCCATGAATGGCTCTTTTTTATAATCTCCGTATCAGACTCAGATGCAAGGGCACATTAGAATGTTTCCCTCCTTGACCTTGCAAAAAATACCTCATTTCTGGATGGATACTTCCTGTGAACTTCTCTGAAATACAGTACTGATATCCCCCATAAGAAGTGCATCTGAGATCAGTTGAGTGAGTCCCCAAATAGCATCCGCCTTGAGGTGATGTTCGACGGATCGGTCAAAAAGGATTGAAGCGGAAGGCCCAAATTCCTGATCTCCCTTCCATAATAAATAATAGAGGGGCACTTTAGGGAAGGCTGAGAATTTGTATCCCATATCGGCCATATCAACAGCATCACCACCAATAGCCTCAGCGGCCCTCTTGAAACCGGAGAGATCATTCCCGAATCGATCCAAAATCGGCCTGATCTTGAGTTCATGGGGCCCTTTAAAAAAATGAGCTGTCTTGAATTCGTGTACGCTGATCATTTCATCATAAAGAGATTCAGACTCGGCATTGAGCAGATATACAAGGCAAAGCAATTGCAAGAGAGGGTTTTTTATACGTTGCAACTGGTTCCCACTTTGACGAAAAAGACACTTATTCGTGATGTCGATGAGTAAATATTCTTTCAGAAAAGGAAGAAGTAAACCCTGAGGATGTTGAATCGTCAGTGCGTTTCTACACATTTCATCCCTGTTTTTCTTTATTATGTCATCCCAATACTGGATGGGGACCTCAAGGTGTTTTCCGGACGGAGTTTTGGAAGAAGAGCTTTTACGCCGCCTCTCTTGCATGTTCAAGTATCCTTCGCTAAAAGGGTAAGGTCCAGATCTGAATTCATCACAAGGGAATCGGTCACAATCTCTTGGGCAGTACTCAATATGAGTTTCAACTGCACAAGCAAGAATCGGACATGGCCGGCCCAGTAACCTCTCTTGAGCATTCATCTTTCTTAATCCATAATCGCTCTTACCGGACCCGCATGTTGAACATATCCCTAGAATGTTCAATCTGCATATATCACAATGAATTCCGCAAGCACCTGTTGGCATGGTAAGATATCTTTCAAATCATATACTATTGTATATCATTCTATCCGTATGGAACAGAAAGCATTCAGTAGACATCGATGAAATTCAGACAATGAATGCTTCTTACTGATA